>JAIUYC010000236.1 GCA_020216575.1 Coleofasciculus sp. S288
CTGTTGAATTTAATGGCAAACAAGTCACATCAGGTCAGACGAAAGAGGCTGAAGGAACAAACGATGTTGATTTTGTTCTAGCTGGTGCTTGATTGAGATTTTGCAAATTAAAAGTAGTAATAGAGGTGGTTCTAAACAGCCATCTTATTTTTTTTGGTAGTCTAGCAGAAATAACTGCTCGGCAACAATCAAAGCAGCAGGTCGTACAGATAAGGTAAAAGTTTTATAACCGTAAAATCAGCCGTGCTACGGAAAGATAAATAAAGACACCTAAAACATCAACCCCAGAAAGATACCAGCAATTGCCTCCCGCACAATTATTCTCAAGGCTTTGCTCGTAAGAATTTCATTAGTACTTAACCCTCGAATCACTACCGTCGAAGACTGCGCCCCAACATTACCCCCTGTGTCAATCAGCAAGGGAATGAAGGCAGCAAGAGCAACAACCTTTTCTAAAACATCCTCCTGATTTTGAATTACCACAGCCGTAGCCGTATTGGTAATCAGGAGAACGAGCAGCCAGACAACCCTTCTGCGGGCAACTGTCCAGAGGTTGGTTTGGAAATAGCTGTCCTCCCCAGTCTGAAGCCCCCCCAGAGTGTAAATATCCTCTGTTGCTTCTTCCTGCAAGATATCCAGGACATCATCAACGGTAATAATCCCAACCAGAAGCTGCTCAGTATCCACCACCGGCACTGCCAAAAAGTCATAGTGTTGAATGATTCGTGCCACTTCTTCTTGGTCGGTGTCGGTGTTAACAAACACCACATCACGGGTCATGATTTCACCAACCATTTCATCAGGCTGAGCTGTCACTAAATTGCCTAGAGAGAGAATTCCCGTAAGGTGGCGAGTAGCATCAATGACATAAAGGTAGTAGATCGTTTCAGTGGTATGCGCCAAAGTGCGAATCCGCTCTATGGCTTGAGTAACTGTTAAATTTTCCTTGAGAGAAATATACTTTGGGGTCATCAACCGCCCAGCCGTGCCGGGTTTGTAGCCCAAGAGCAAGGTCGTGGCTTCCCGTTCAATGGGACTGAGTTGTTCAATTAAACGCCGAACAACTTTAGCAGGTAACTCATCAAAAAGCCGCACTCGATCATCCGGCGACATTTTATCGACAATGTCGAGAACGTCCTGATGTTTGAATGTCTTGAGGAGTATCTGCTGTACGCTGGGGTCGAGATATTCATACACTTCGATCGCCTCATCTTTGGAGAGTAAGCGAAATGCGATCGCTTGCATGGTTTCGGGCAATCCTTCTATCGCCTCCGCAATGTCCACAGGCTTTACAGGTACTAGTAGGGTTTTAGCTCCCTGGAAATTCTCTTGTTCGAGCAGTGCCTGTAGTTGCGATCGAATTAAATCTCGGAGTTCTTGCCGAGAACTAATCAGTGATGAAGATTGGTGAGTTCGAGCCAAGATACCCTCCTTGAATCGAGCTTTCGATCGGACTAAGCTGTTCAGCATTTAAATTTCCGAAGCAATCTAAGCCAGTAAACGGTTTCAGCTCCTGAAATGCCCGGTTTAAATGCGCAACAGCTTAGGGTACATCTAATGCTTGCAATCCCTCATTTACCTTGCGAAAGTAGCACTGAAAGCTAGGATGTAGAGCAGGTTCGAGCAAATCTCTGGCATCTTGACCCCGTAGACCACCATTGACTAAGAGTTCTTCAGCCTGTCGCACCAAATTCTTAAACCGAATGGGGTTTTGCAGAGTTTCTGTACTCATTCGGTGGGTTGGCATGAAAATCGAGACACAGGCTCCTTCAGGTTTCTCAGTTAATGTCTTTAGTTCACCGATTGAGAATAAGTTCATGGATTTGCTTTCTTTCTTAAAACCTTCCCTACCTACAAACTTGACTGCACAGTGTTGTAGCTTTCGATTTCGCTTTTAGAAACTCAATTTGACAAATATTTTGTCTGTTTTAAGTGTGAAAAATAAATGTGACTAAAAAGTGACAGCAAGACGCTAACTAGCTGTATATAAATAAATGCATTATCCCGTTACTAAAATTATTAGCTCCGTTTCACTTTGCTCATAAATCTGTGTAGTGACAGATAAAATGTAGAATCTCAATAAACTGTTAAAGCTTCCTAGGGATTAGAACAGATTAGGACTTACGCACAGAAGCCACATTGGGTAGGGGCACGATATATCGTACCTCTACAATTGGTGGTTTAGAGGCTTTCTTTGCGTAAGTCCTGAGATTTTTAACAGCCCTGAACAAAATATTGTGGAGCGTGGAGCGAACTTGTAGCAGACTCCTACAGGTGGTGACTGCCGACACGAAACCAACGATAGCCATAACCCTTAAGTTGGACATCATGCGAAGTCCCCTCGATTGCCTCGTAGGGTTGGTCTCCAAGCAAGTCAATCAGGCGTTCCGTATCGCCATCGTCTAGCTCAAGTGTCACGGTATAAGCTTCTCTCGACAAATTATGTACCGCTATCACGACACCACCCCGCCACTCACAACGATGTGCAAAGACGCAAGGATTCCCTGTCTCGATAATCTGCCATGTTCCCCAGCCAAACTCCGGGCATTCCTTACGCATGCGGATGGCGCGTTCCATCCAGTTGAGGAGCGATTTGGGATCGCGACGCTCATCAACGACATTCAAGTGCTTGTAGCTGTATTGCCCTTCCGTGACTACGGGAAGCACCAGTTGGTCGGGAGATGCCGTTGAGAAGTCTGCATTGGGTTCATTCGACCACTGCATCGGCGTGCGTGCCGAATTGCGTTCTTCCAAGGATAAGTCATCGCCCATGCCCAGTTCCTCGCCGTAATTAATCACAGGAGTACCTGGAAGGGTCAATACCAGGCTGTAAGCCAGCCTCAAGCGACGCGGGTCGCTGTCAACCATCGGGGCGAAGCGACGGCGGATACCCCGGTCGAAAATCCACATCTGCTCTTTATCCGGGGCAAAGGCATCTGCAATCTCGTTTTGTTGAGCGTCGGAGAGTTTATCAAGGGAGAGTTCGTCGTGGTTGCGGATAAAGTGTCCCCACTGACCCGTTTCAGGAATAGAAGGCATTGCTTTTAAAGCTTCAACCAGTGGGGTCGCCTTTTCTCGAGCCAGAGCAAGGAACAGATTCTGGTTAACAATAAAGTTGAACAGCATTTGCATCTTGTCTCCATCCCCGAAGTATTTCGGTAACTCTTCGAGTGAGACATTGGCTTCTGCTAACAAAATCGCATCCCCACGCCGCCACGACAGAAAGTTCCGTATTTCCTTCAGGTACTGATAAGGACTCTCGACATCAAGTTGCGCTTGATTGTCCCTCACTTCAATTAAGAACTGAGCTGCATCCACCCGGAAGCCGGAAACGCCTATGGCAAGCCAGAATCCCATGATTTTCTGGATTTCCTCACGCACTTGGGGGTTGGTAATATTTAAGTCGGCTTGGTGGTCGTAAAATCGGTGAAAGTAGTAAGCTCCTGCTTCTGGGTTATACGTCCAGGTGCTCTTCTGGTAACCTGGAAAGACAATTCCTTCGTCTGCGTCTTCAGGTTTCTCTTTTGACCAAACATAGTAATCCCGGTACTTTGAATTCTCATCCTTGCAAGCCGCTTGAAACCAAGGGTGTTGGTCGGACGTGTGGTTAATCACTAAGTCAACAATGACACGAATACCGCGATCGTTCGCTTGACGGGTAAATTCAACAAAATCACCGAGCGTTCCCAAGCGGGTATCAACGTTGTAGTAATCCATCACGTCATACCCGTTGTCCTTGTTGGGAGTCGGGTAGAACGGCAATAGCCAAATGCAGGTAACTCCCAAGCCAGCGATGTAGTCGAGTCGCTGAGTCAGTCCCTCAAAATCACCGACGCCGTCGCCATTGGCGTCCATATAGGTTTCGACATCAATGCAGTACAAGATAGCGTTTTTGTACCAGAGGTCTAACATGGATAATATCCCCGCGATCGCTGTCTTTAGTGTTCAAAACAAATGTGACCAGAAAGTGACAGCCAGAAGCTTGTAGTGCTAGTGAGATGCACCCGCAACAATCATTCATTAATTGTAATTGGGCTTTGTACACAAGCTCTGAGTAGTGGCTGTGCTATATTTAGCCCTACTAACTGAATGATAAATATACAGATGACTGGCTTGGTCTTACTTGCAGTTGGTTTAGGCACTTTCGGAATCGCTCTGAGTACAAAAGATGATATTAATCGCATTGCAGTTATAGTAGCTGGAGCGATTTTTCTGGTATGGGGATTTGCCCTAGCCCCTTTACCATTCCAATTACTGGTTGAGATTTCCATACTCGTGCCAGTTTCCTCTATTTGTCTGCGCTGTTTGGGTTGTGGTTCAACACGGTAATGAGCTACAACAACAAGCGAGACTTGCCTTGTTAAGAACGCAGACTACTCTTCCCACGAAAAGTTAAATCGAAAAATTATAAAGATACTCGTTACTTCATCTCACGCTCAGCTTCGTTGTCAGATGGATAAACACGCCACTCCTGAATATCCCAACGGGTAAGAATCGATTCAGCCCAACGAATTTCGTTTTCTGTACCCTCTAGGGTCACTAAATAAACACCTTTGGAGATTTGGTCGTTATAGAATATGGCGACTTCTTCGGGAAGAAACCAACCCCGCAGTGCGCCAACCAAACCGCCAGCGGCAGCACTGGCTCCACCTCCTAAAAGGGTAACAAGAAGCGACTCAACTGCTAGCGCTAGACCGAATCCAGGAACTAACAAAGTACCCAAACCCGCGACTAAGGCAATTGAACCTCCTATCGTCGCACCCACAACTGCCCCCGCTGCCGCACCTTCCCTGGACGTGAGCGTCAATCCACTCTTGTCCGCACTGCTCAGTTGCTCGTCATTAGGGGGGTATTGGGTGAGTACAGAAATCTTATTCATTGGAAAACCAGTATTGTTCAGCTCGTCGAATGCCTGTATTGCCCTTTGACGACTGTGAAATATACCAATGCCGTGTTGGTGTTGATTAGAAGTCATGCTGCCTCAGCTTACCTTCTGCTCCTGCGACTTCTAGTGTTGACAATCAATGTGACGAGAAAGTGATAGCAAGGAGCGACCACCTCAATTCAATTTTTAGACATTGCTGAAACGCTCCGTACAATTTTATCAGCAAAATTATTAAAAAAATGTTCAGTCAGCGTATCTTTACCACCCCATCCTGGAATTCTTTCACCCACTTTGGTAAAAAAATCATACACAATAAATTTAGCGACTTTTCCCTGTTTTCCAGCCGCTGAATAAATCATCTGGCATGGATAAGCCAAGGTGCCAACGGTAGGAATTAATCCTACTATAAATGCAACCCAGGGTATTTCGTAACCATCCCTAGCGGCTTGGAGCATTCTAAAAGATGTATAAGTTGTTCGATAAATAGGTCCCCCCATTAAAAGCCATATTATTAAAACTATTTCATCAATTAAACCAACCGAATATAATAATGGAACTAAGAGATACTCAAGTCCTTTAACAAATCCCTTAATCCCGATATGAACGCCGAAATCATTTAAATAATCACTAGCTCGTTCGCTATGTAAGCGGGTCAATAAATAATCAGCTTCGTCAGCTTTGAGTTGACCTCGCTTTTGCCAGCTATTAATCCTTTTAGTTACGTAATCTCTCGCGAGTTTTAATCTGTAGCGTTGAGAATAGAGAAATTTCCAGAATTGTTTAAATAAAGTTATATATTGAATTCGCGTCAGTTTATTAAATATCTTTAATGGCAGCTCAATCATGAGCTTATTCAAACCTTGCCAAAGTACTCTGCCAAATTCTCGTCCATACCAGATTACTGGATGATTAGAATACCAATTGGCTTGTTGTTCATTAATATAACCTTTTTTTAATTGATATTGAATACTTCTATTAACTCTTGTCAGTGATTTCCATTTTTTTTGATGATATTCTAAAAAATAGATATTTTCTAAAAGTTTTAAGTATTTTAGCGCACCAATCTTTTTTTCTAAACCCACCTTATAGGTATTTACATATTGGTTCAATTTACTAATATCTACATCATCAAATAAGGCACCTTTATGTTTGAATGATTTGGGTAAGTAAAAGGAGAAAAGGGTTAAAATGTTTAAAGGGAACAACGCGGGAACACCGGATTCCAAGTCGATGCAAACAAAAATATAGTCTTCCGCCGTATTACTTTCCAATAAAAAATTATTTAAAGCCGTTGGACTGCCTTGACCAGCCTGCCAAACAAGACCATCGAAGCCTGCCTTAATCAAATGTTTTTGTAAAGGTAACATAATGCAGTGAACTAAGTCATGCAACTCTTTTCCTTGGTCTTGGGTAAAAGGTTGGTACAGTGCAACGTGTCTTCCTTGAATAAATTCTGTATCGAGCTGATATGCCTTAAATTCTTCATTCCATCCCATTTGGATTGCGTCTGCAATCCTGAGTTTAGAATCAAACCAAAACTGAACTAATTGAATCA
>JAIUYC010000237.1 GCA_020216575.1 Coleofasciculus sp. S288
AGCGACGCAGCTGGAGAGACATCGCGGCTGGCTGATGCTTTTGAAGCCGTATTGGGAGCGCTCTACCTGAGTACCCATACTCTAGAACTGATACGTCCCTGGTTAGACCCGCCGTTGCAGCAACTTGCTGATGAAATTCGCCAAGATCCAGCCCGCCAAAACTATAAAGATGCTCTCCAAGAATGGACTCAAGCCCATTACAAACTTCTCCCTGAGTATCGCCTGAAAGAAACCAGTTTAATCCACGGCGATGCTCAACGCTTCACGGCGGAAGTCTGGCTCCAAGGCCGACAATTGGGTGAAGGAACAGGACGCTCTAAAAAGGCAGCAGAACAAGCGGCTGCGAAACAAGCATTTTTGGCAATTATGGAGAACTGTTGACACTATCCGCACTTTTAGGGCGGAGATTCTTTAGAAGAAGAATCAGCTCCATAGCCAATTCTTGAACCATACTCGCTCTCAAAAGTTTTCACCATTCAAACGGTCAAGTATCTATGCAATACAATGTCACCCATTCAACAGTTAAACGAGAGTTTTCTGCATCACGGTGGTGTCAATTACCGCTAGACTCTCCGAGTTTCCTCATTGAGCTTACCTATGTTCGCACTCACCTTAGAAGTTTTACCGATGGTGCTTGGCACATCGGGAGCACCCAGTCTAGGATTCAAAACTGGAACCTCTTACTTCTATGTCGTTGTCTAGGTTCGGTTTATAGCTCCCTCATTTGCGTTGATTTCAGACCCCTGACGGTACTGCAAACCTTGTTTAATCAAAAAAAAGAAAGGCGAAGTATCTGACGCGGACGTGCCTGCCGACTGGTTAACGGCGCAGTGACGAGTTCGTTGCTAACCAATAGTAATTATAGCATTTTGTAGGAGGTAAAAGTTGATTTTTGAGACTAATTTTGCAGTAAAAGCCGTCTTAGAAAGACGGGGTTTCAGACCCAAGGAGATTTGATGAAAAGAACTGGGATTGTTATATTAGGAGCCGGTCGCTGGGGCGTTCATTTGGTGCGAAATTTCTTGGAACACCCCGATGCCGAAGTGGTAGCGGTGGTCGATCCACACGTAGAACGTTTAGCTGCGTTGAAAGAGCGATTTGATTTAAATGGCAGTGTGATTTTGGCAGCCAATTGGGACTCGGTGCGTAATAGTCCTGAGGTTGAAGCCGTGGCGATCGCAACTCCTGCAACGACTCATTATGCCTTAATTGAGGATGCCTTACGCCAAGGTTACCACGTCCTGGCAGAAAAACCCTTAACCCTCAATGTCTCAGAATGCCTGGAACTGTGCCGTCTTGCCGAACAACAGCAACGGCAGTTGATGGTTGACCATACCTATCTATTTCACCCTGCTGTCCAGCGCGGCCAAGAAGTCGTGCAGTCGGGGCGTTTGGGAGAATTGCGCTATGGCTATGCCGCCCGCACTCATTTGGGTCCAGTGCGCCAGGACGTAGATGCCCTATGGGACTTAGCGATTCACGATATTGCGATTTTCAATGCCTGGTTGGGTGAGCAGCCGATAGAAGTTCAAGCGACTGGCCGGGTTTGGCTGACTCGTGAGCGTGATCAGTTAGGAGTTAGACCTGACGAATTAAACAAAGAAAGAACTCATAACTCTCGTCAACAAGGTCTTGCTGATTTAGTACAGGTTACTCTGACCTATCCGAGTGGCTTTCAAGCATTGATTCACCTATGTTGGCTCAATCCTGACAAACAGCGGCGTCTTGGTATAGTGGGGACACAAGGAACGTTGATTTTTGATGAGTTGCTAGCAGAGGCTCCCCTAACCCTCCAACTGGGGTACTTGGAGCAAAACGGCGATTACTTTACGCCGACTGGCCAACACCGTGAAGTTGTAGAGATTGAACCAGGAGAACCGCTGAGACTGGTTTGCGATCGCTTTCTCACCCGTGTCCGAAACAGCCAACCTTCACCCATATCCTCTGGCTGGGTTGGGGCAAAGTTAGTCCAGATTCTTTGCTGTCTCTCCCAATCTCTCCAACAGGGAGGACGCCCCGTTACAGTCCCTCAATCATTAAGCTAGACACCATCACTCCTGACCCCTGACCCCCTACAAATCAGACTTCAGCATTTTTCTTGGTAATGGCTCCATTGAAGTCTACCCCATCAGTATCATCCACGGCAGTCTGAGTCTTATCGTCTGATTTTTGGGAGTCTTCTGAATTCAACAGCGAAGCCTCAATCCTAGGCAAGCTCATTTCAACAGTCGTTCCCTTGCCGTTCCCCTCACTGAATAGGGTAATACTACCTCCCATCATCTCCATTAAATTGCGTGAAATGGCAAGACCGAGACCCGTACCCCCGCACTTGCGAGTAGTCGAACCATCAACCATGACGAAGGGACGAAATAGTTTGTGCTGTTGATCTGGGTCAATACCAATGCCTGTATCCTGAACCGTCACAACAACCTGTGAACTATTGCCATCAGGTTTCGAGCCGTGAGTATCGGAATTAGCGCTTTCCTGATGCTCTTGCCCCGTATCTTTGACCTCTTCTATCCGCGTACTAATCGTAATGCTGCCAGAGTCGGTGAACTTGACGGCGTTGCCAACGATATTCAACAACACCTGCTTGAGTTTAGCGGGGTCGGCACGGACGGCAATGACTTCATGCAATTCCGTAGTATTGAACTGCAATCCCTTTTGCTGAATGGGGACAACTTGTAAGTTAATGACTTCATCGAGTAATTGTCGCAGGTCAACCGGCTCTATTTCCACCGTCAGCTTCCCGGCTTCAATTCTGGCAATATCCAGAACATCATTGATAATTCCCAACAGATGAATAGCTGCATCGTCCGCTCGCTTTAAAAAATCCAATTCTTCTTCGCGATCATCACAGAAGCCATCTCGTACTAATCGTAAGCAGCCAATAATGCCATTAAGTGGGGTTCTCAGCTCGTGGGATGTATTGGCGAGAAATTCATTCTTGAGTTGGTTAGCAGCCTGCGCTTCTTTCCACGCTGTTTCGACTTCTTCAGCCCAAGCTTTCAGGCGCTGAATCATGCCCTGGAGTGCTTCAGATAATTGGTTTAATTCCTTGATTTTGAAGTTTTGAGGAATCCGGTCAGTGGAGTTCATCCGAGATTCATTGAGAGCGTATTCGGTGAGTTTTTCTAAGGGACGCGCCAAGTCCCGAGCGATATAAAGTGTGGCTAAAAAGCTAGCTGCAATTAAGCCGCAGGTCAGGACTAACAGAACTTGTTGAATCTCTTTAAGACGATAAAGCGCATTCTCTTGTAGAGGAGTGACTGCTAAAATCACCCACTTTTGGTTCACCTCTGCGGTAATCGGACTGGGAATTGCCGTGTACCCAGCAAGTAATTCCACACCATTTTTTTCAAAGGAAAACAGGTGTTGAAATCTCTGTTCACCCGCGAGCGCATTGTCTACAGCTGCCTCAAGCCGTTTTGCATCTGCCTCCTGATCGATTTTTTTCCCAACTCGTTCTGGATGGGGATGAGCGAGTATCCTTCTCTCCTTCTGGTTAATGATCACTGGATAGCCAGTCAGCAACCCTGGCTTGGCTCGCTCTGGTTGTATCAGGGCTGACTGAATCATCAAGGCATATCGCAGTTGACCGACTGAATTATAAACTGGCGCACTGAGCAATAATTTGAGTTGACTGGTGGTGTTGGAGCGATTGGTGGGAGAGGATACAGCGGTTGATGATTTTTCTGGGAGTAGCGCTGTCACGTAAACCTTAGACGGATCGGAGAGCAATTGC
Source organism: Coleofasciculus sp. S288 (assembly GCA_020216575.1). Taxonomy (GTDB): domain Bacteria; phylum Cyanobacteriota; class Cyanobacteriia; order Cyanobacteriales; family Coleofasciculaceae; genus JAIUYC01. The sequence goes on from JAIUYC010000237.1 coordinate 3,746, forward strand.
GTTTGCGATTGAGGCCAAAGAGCCACCACTGGCTTGATGGGTAATTCATTTCTACAGGTACTAGCGACAACCTCTTCGGTTGTGAGATCCCTCAACTGCACGCATTGGATCTGGGTCGGTAATTGTTGAGCGAGTTGCTTGACAAATCCTTGATAGGCTTGTGGTGATGCGGACTTGAGTACGCCCGATTCACTTGCCGTTACCAAATTGGCTTGGAGTGCGATGATTGATTTTTGAATGCTCTCACCTTGTCTCACCGCGCTTTCTGTGAGATTTTGGCGAGCGGTTTCCAAGAGAATTGAGCGTGCTTTTCTATAGGTCACATACACCCCCGCTAGTAACACTGGCACACTTAGAAGCAAAAGGCGTGACAGTAGGAAGCGACGAAAGGAGGATTGACCTGGCTTAGCCATAACGAAGTTTCTCAAGTTGAAGTGGAAAACCCAACAGCAATGATTACTACAGTAGATGGATTACCCACCCTAGGTTCGGGATAAGGATTGACCCAACACATGGGGGATTTGGAGTTATTTCTCTCAAGTCCCTGGCTTGATCGCTAGGAACTCAATTTGAAATCGGCTATTCCATTATCCTCAAGCTCCTAGATCGATCCATGAGAACTATCCAAAATTTCAAATCGAATAACCTATTCTGTTGTGGTTTCATCGACAATCGAAGGTGGCTGTTACGTAAGCCTGCTTGGTATCATCTTAGCTTGTTGCAAAAAGCAAGCCGCTTATGCTCATTGTTTATAGATGGATACTCCCTCAGCCTTGTTTCCATGTGACCTATAGCGATCGCTATGCCTGAAACCCCGATCCTCAACCGACTCCATACAACGGTGATTCTTGCCATGAGTGCCGATGGTAAAATTGCTGATGAGATGCGATCGCCTGCTCGGTTTTCTTCCCCGACTGACCAAACACATCTAGAAAAACAAGTGGCTCAAGCCGATGCTGTCTTGTTCGGTGCGGGTACGCTTCGCGCCTATGGAACGACCCGTAGTGTCTCCAATCCCCAATTGCTTCAACTCCGAAAACAGCGCGGGTTACCACTGCAACCCGTGCAGATTGTTGCCTCCCGTTCGGGGATGCTTGACCCGCAATGGCGCTTCTTTCGCCAGCAAGTGCCTCGTTGGTTACTCACAACACCTTTTGGTGCGAAATACTGGCAGGAACAACCCGAGTCTGTTGCTGGGAGTTTTGAGCGAATTTTAGTGGTTGATACTGTTGCCGATAAACTTGATTGGAGCAATGCATTCCAACAGCTAATCCAACTGGGAATAGGACGCCTGAGCATCTTAGGTGGCGGTGAATTAGTGGCGTCGCTTCTAGCCACTGATTTAATTGACGAAGTTTGGTTAACTGTCTGCCCATTGATTTTAGGGGGAAAAGCAGCACCAACCCCCGTGGATGGAGAAGGGTTTTCCGCTCAGTTAGCACCGCGTCTGGAACTTTTAGGCGTTGAAACAATTGAGCAGGAGGTATTTCTGCACTATCGGCTGCAACAATTGTGAAGTTAGTTTAACCTAAAATAAAGCTTCTACCCTCACCATCCCTTCTAACCCCTGACCCCTGACTCTTGACTCCTGACCCCTGACTCCTGACTCCTGACCCCTGACTCCTGACTCCTGACCCCTGACTCTTGACTCCTGACTCCTGACTCCTGACTCCTGACTCCTGACTCCTGACTCTTGACCCCTTTGTTATCCTAGATTCTCCCAATGGTTCAACAACCCCAGATCGAGTATTCTGTTACCTGGGTCAACCGTATTACTGACATTCCCAAAGCGGCTTGGGACGCTCTCGCCCAGCCGCTGAAGACACCTTTTTTAGAATGGGAGTGGTTGAATAACATCGAAACATCGGGGAGTGCCACAGCTAAGACCGGTTGGCTACCCAATCACCTGACTATATGGCGAAACCGACAGCTGATTGCGGCTGCACCTCTGTATGTAAAGGGTCACAGCTACGGAGAGTTTGTCTTTGACCACCAGTGGGCGGACTTAGCTTCTCGCTTGGGCGTGCGTTATTATCCGAAACTGCTGGGGATGGTTCCCTTTACACCCGCCACTGGCTACCGGTTTTTGATGGCATCGGGAGAAGATGAGGATGAGTTAACTGAGATAATGATGGCGGCAATTGACCATTTTTGCGACAAAAACCGCATTTCCGGCTGTCATTTTCTCTTCGTTGACCCGGAATGGCGTGTTTTAATGGAACGTCACGGCTGCACGAGTTGGCTGCACCACAGCTATATTTGGCAAAACAAAGGCTTTGGAACGTTTGATGACTATTTGGCTGTTTTCAATGCCAATCAGCGGCGCAATATCAAGCGAGAACGCAAAGCAGTTGTCTCATCAGGTCTGCGCCTCGAACTCCTTAAGGGAGAGGAGATTCCCAAATCTTACTTTCCTTTAATTTACAGCTTTTACAGCAGCACCTGCGACAAATTCATGTGGGGCAGCAAGTATTTAACCCGTAAGTTTTTTGAGCAGCTGTATCCTAACTATAGCGATCGCGTGTTATTAGTGTGTGCCTACCGGGAGAGTGATGACCGTCATCCGGTGGGGATGTCGTTTTGCATCAATAAGAGTGATCAGTTATATGGTCGCTATTGGGGCTGCTTTGAGGAATTTGACTGCTTGCACTTTGACGCCTGCTACTATACGCCGATTGAGTGGGCGATC
>JAIUYC010000238.1 GCA_020216575.1 Coleofasciculus sp. S288
GGGAAAGCTGTGAGGAACCAAAGAATTCCTTAATCGCTGCTATCAATGGCTTGGGGTTCACCAGAGAGGCTGGAGTCAGAGTATCGGCGTCGGAAACCGTCATCCGTTCCCGGATAATCCGCTCTAGACGATTCAAGCCGACTCGCACCTGGTTTTGCAGCAGTTCACCCACCGAGCGCACTCGGCGATTACCCAAGTGGTCGATGTCGTCGGTACTGCCAACATCAAATTCCAGGTTGATCAGATAGTCGATCGCTGCCAGAATGTCTTGAGGGGTTAACACCCGCACGGTATCTGCAACGCTTAGCCTGAGCTTTTTGTTGAGTTTGTAACGTCCCACCCGACCGAGGTCGTAACGTTTCGGGTCAAAGAATCGCGAATCCAGCAACTGCTGACCGCCGCTTACCGTAGGAGGTTCACCTGGACGCAGTTTGCGATACAACTCCATCAAGGCTTCTTCTTCGCTGGGGTTGCCTTCTTTATCTAGTGTTTTCTGATAGTACTCTGGATGGCGCAGGGCATCCAGAATCTCGTTGTCCGAAAGTCCCAGCGCCTTCAAGAGAACTTGAGCTGACAATTTGCGGGTTTTGTCAATGCGCACCCACACCAAGTCGTTTTTGTCGGTTTCAAACTTCAGCCAAGCTCCCCGGTTGGGAATCAACGAAGCGCTGTAGGTGCGGCGTCCGTTTTTATCAATTTCGTACTTGTAGTACACTCCAGGGCTGCGAACGATTTGGTTGACAATCACTCGCTCGGCACCGTTGATAATAAACGTACCGCGATCGGTCATCAGAGGAAGATCCCCGATGAAGACTTCTTGTTCCTTAATCTCGCCCGTTTCCTTGTTGATCAGGCGTGTGGGAACATACATTTGTACGGCATAGGTGCTGTCTCGCCGCTTGGCTTCATCGACATCGTACTTGGGCTGCTTGAGCTTATAGTTTTTGCCCATGAAGTGCAGCTCCAGCTTACCTGTGTAGTCGGTAATCGGCGAGAAGCTGTTCAGTTCTTCAATTAGCCCCTCTTCTAGGAACCAGCGGAAGCTGGAACGCTGAATCTCGACTAAGTCGGGCAACATGTAGTTGGGGGCAATGGGGGGGGCGGTGTAAATCTGATGAGTCATGCGTCTCCTCTGAAGGGTGAGTCAGCATCAGGCTCCAGTCTGAGCCGAAGGTGTCGCCCCGCTTCAAGAGCAGGATTTTAGCCCTTGGAATAGGCGATACTTAATTAACAGAGCTTTTCAGCTAGATTATCGCCGAGCGATAAGCATCGACGGCGTTCTAGCCTCTAAGATGTTCAGTTTTTTCTGGTGGAGTAACAAGATGGTGGTTGGGGATGACTGCTATCTCAAATAGGAGTTCGTTAGAGAGATTTCCAGCTTTCTACCAGTGGCTGAGCTGATCGGTGAGCTTTGGGGGATCTTTCTTGTGTATTAATGGCAGCACTTGGGTAAAGAAGTGGGAAATTTTATTCATAGTAACTCTTCTTAACGTTATTATGACGCAACAAAACCAGATTGGCAGCGATCCAGTGCCTGTCAGGGGGGAAAGGGTTAGCAAGTTTTCCGGTCGCAGGTTGGTAGGTTAGAAGATAAGGTTGAACCTTCTTGCCAACTTACCGACTTGCTAACTCGCCTACTTTCTCATCATCTAATGGGGTTGGGAGGGGAAGCCCAAAGAGCTGACAGGCATTTTGTGTTGTTTGGGCGGCAAGGTCTTCTAGAGGAATACCCCGCAGGCGGGCGATGCACTCGGCTACATGGTGGACGTAAGCGGGCTCGTTGCGTTTGCCTCGCTTGGGTACTGGTGCGAGAAAGGGGCAATCGGTTTCAATGAGGAGGCGATCGCTAGGCACTATTATCGCTGATTGTTGAATTTCCTTAGCGTTTTTAAAGGTGACAATACCGCTAAAACTAATGTAGAAACCCAGATCCAAAAACCACTGGGTTTCTTCAGTCGTCCCTCCCCAACAGTGCATTACCCCCTCTACTGGCCCGGTGTGTTCCCAAAACGCCTGCAACAGGTCTCGCATGGGGGCAGCGGCATCGCGGCAGTGGATAATGACTGGCAAGTCTAGTGATTTAGCGATCGCTAGCTGCGCTTCAAACACCTCTTTTTGCTGTTGCTGGTTCTCAGCTTTGAAGAAATCTAAGCCCATTTCCCCAATTGCCACTACCCTCTCATCAGATTGGGCGAGTGACAAAATCTGCTCTGCCATCTGAGGTGTCCACTTCTCGGCATCCAGAGGATGCAAACCCACCGCAAATGCCAGTTCGGGGAATCGATTAGCTAGTGCTTGGATAGCCGCAAACTCAGTCGGTTCTACACACGAATGCACAAGCCGCACTACGCCAGCTTCACGCCAGCGCTCCCGAATTGCTTCCAGATCTAACTCGAAGACATCAAAGTTGATGTGGACGTGAGTGTCTATCAACTGCATCGGCAAAGCCTGCTATCTATTTTTCTTGGCAATGGTCAGCTCACTAAGGCTTTGGTTGGAGGAAAATAGCCCTTTCACCTCACCCATAACTAAACGAACGGAACTCTCTTAATTATAGAGGCGTTCCGTACTTTTCGCCTTGCTCTATCCGATAAGTGAGCAAAACTGATATAGCAATGGTTACAGCTTTTTTTCAGGCAGCGATATTTCCTACAATTCGTTTTCCTCCCCGGACTCAAGTCACGGGGTTTCCAACGACATTTTTTATGAAACCGCCGATTCCGGCTGTGGGGGGTTAACTTGAAAATACGCTTTTTTGAGTGTTCTAGCAAGACGAGATTTCTTGCGTGCGCCATTATTGGCATGCAGCACCCCCTCCTTTACAGCTTTATCAATTTTGCTGTAAGCTGCTGCCATGCGGTTTTTAACCTCCTGCAACGATTCCGGACTCGGCTGATGCACGTAATCTTCTACGGAACTCAAGCATTTTTTCATCAGCGTTTTTACGGCTGACTTATAGGTTTTATTACGAATGCGGTTGCGTTCGGAAACTTGGATGCGCTTTAGCGCGGACTTGTTATTAGCCACAGGAGTATAAAAAAACTCGCTCTCAACAACAAATAAAATACCCGAATAACTAATATAACATCTATCTCAAAAGTAGCACGACCCTCTAAAAATCCAGGTTAAGCTATAAGAGTGAGGTTGGGTACGATACGCCCCTCTCGTGAAGAGAAGGCTTATAGACCTAGTCTCAAACGGGTAATACCTAATGATAGGCACTCCGACTCCATGCTGCGAATCCTTACTCAGCAGGCTGAGGCACAAACTGAACTGCGGCGTATCTGCGATCGCACTTCCCAAGAGGAAATTTTTCACAAAGAAGCAACGGTACGGGAAGTCTTACAGGCGGTAAAACGCCAGGGAGACAAAGCCGTACTGCACTACACCGAAGAATTCGATCGCCAAATCTTGAGTCCCGAACAACTGCGCGTTAGTGGGTCAGAACTTGATGTAGCCTACCAACAGGTGTCTAAGGAATTACTCGATGCTATTCAGTTGGCGGCTCGACAAATTGAGGCATTCCACCGACAGCGCATCCCAAAATCCTGGGTGCAGTTTGCTGACGATGAGGTGGTCTTAGGCAAGCGCTATACACCTGTAGACCGAGCTGGACTTTACGTTCCTGGCGGCAGGGCATCCTATCCTAGTACCGTGTTAATGAACGCCATCCCAGCCAAGGTCGCGAAAGTGCCTCGGATTGTTATGGTGACACCACCTGGTTCTGATAAATGGATTAATCCTGCCGTCCTCGTAGCGGCTCAGGAGGCTGGGGTTCACGAGATTTACCGGGTAGGCGGGGCGCAAGCGATCGCAGCTTTAGCTTACGGCACGGAAACCATTCCTAAAGTGGATGTGATTACAGGTCCGGGTAACATTTACGTCACTCTGGCGAAGAAACTAGTCTTCGGAACCGTAGGAATTGACTCACTGGCTGGTCCGTCTGAGGTACTGATTATTGCCGATAGTGCTGCTGAACCCGTACATATTGCCGCTGACCTTTTGGCACAAGCGGAACACGACCCGATGGCGGCAGCTATTCTCTTGACCCCTGATGCCCAACTGGCTAAAAAAGTACAGGCAGAAGTAGAACGGCAACTTCAAGACCACCCCCGACGCCTATTGACCGAAAAAGCGATCGCCCACTACGGTCTTATTGTTGTAGTTGATTCCCTCGAAACAGCAGCTGAACTTTCCAATGAGTTCGCACCGGAACACTTGGAACTCGAAATTGCTGAGCCTTGGGACTTACTAGATAAAATTCGCCATGCAGGTGCAATTTTTCTAGGTCACTCAACCCCTGAAGCCGTGGGAGATTACATCGCTGGTCCCAATCACACACTACCTACATCTGGTACAGCCCGCTACGCTTCTGCCCTAGGCGTCGAAACCTTTATGAAACACTCCAGTCTGATCCAATATTCACCGACAGCGCTTCAGAAAGTAGCCGGTGCAATTCAGCTCCTCGCACAAGCTGAAGGTTTACCCTCCCACGCTGATTCCGTGCGCTTGCGAACACAAGGAAAACTAAGTGATTAGCTCTCTTAAACAGTAATCTGTTATCAGTCAGCAGTTACTCAGGTTCCAAATGGGGCTTTTAACCCCACCTGCCTCCTGGAACTTAGTAAGTGGGGGATTCTGACTTCCAACCAATGGTTACCAGTCACTAAACACTGACTCTAGCTTGGTTGATTGGAGCGCAAGCCGCACTCAAGTAGACAAATGCTCCGATCAAGGGGGAAAATCCCAATAACTGCTGATCGTTCAATGCTAATCGCTAATAGGAGACATTTTGGTGCTAAAGACAATTCTTGTGGCTCTCGACGGTTCAGATCTGTCGCAGCGAGTGATTCAGACTCTACATGAACTTCAGATACAGCAAGCCACCAAAATTATCCTTGCCCATGTCATTCCCCCATCGGAGTCTGACATGGAAACGGCAGTTGATCGACCTCATCCTTCCGAGGATTTACTGTATCGAGACATTGAACAGCAGCTGCAATCGTACCAAGCAGCCCTTCTGTGCCAAAGTGAATTAGAAATTGTCACGGGCGACCCAGCCGAAGAAATTATCCGCCTTGCTCACATTCACCAAGCAGATTTGATTGTGATTGGAAATCGCGGACTCACAGGTGTCAAACGCATTTTGGAAGGTTCGGTCAGCAGCCAAGTGGTTATTGATGCACCCTGTTCTGTACTCGTAGTCAAGCAAGAATAGAGGACATTAACACTGAGCAGTTATCTGCTTGCTGGTCACTGCTGTTGATACCGCTATCCATCCCATCGCAAAACTTTGGAAAGGCGTGGGGCTTTGGAAATCGAGCTAACTACTAACAGCCAGTCCGTACTAGTTCGTACTAGTTCTCTCGCTCCACTTCTAGAAATTGGCGCAGCCTTAGTAAACTTAGGGTTTGACCAAGATTCAGCGGCAGCAGAGATATTCCTTCCAGGCGGGACTGCACCCAACCGTCGCCCCAGTACCACTCGTGATAACCATCAATTCCCTGACTTAGTAGCATGCGCAAACAGTTAGACTCAGCCACCTCTACCTGATGTTGAATTGCCACAGGTCCGGTCCAGGTGGTAAAAGTCAATCCTTGATGCAGCTGTTCTGGTAGTCCTGCGGAAAAACGTTGCGGCCACAGCCACTGACGGATCTTATTGGATTGCACTAGACTGTCACGGATGACGGTGAGGGGGGCTTCTACTTCAATGCGAAGATGGCTTTGTTGAAAGGTTCCTAGCATAATACCAAGTATATCGTGTCTACTAAGTTTGAAGGCGAGTGAAGCTGCCCTCTCACTCTCATCCCATAACTGAAGTCAACTTTGTTTTTTGTAAAGCAGCTTCCCTTTCTCTAGGAGAGTAAACCCTTGGGTGGGGTCAGAACGCGATCGCTCTTTACCTTTAATGGCATGCCTATCTTCAGATAGATGAAAGACATTCCTTGATAATGCTAATTTCTGATAAGTCAGCATGAGTAGATAAGAGCATGAGAACTCCAGCCGCAAAATACTGGGGTTTTTATTTGGAAATAGTAAGATTTTTCTTAACTTTTGATTGGATTACCTCACCAAAGTTTACTAGCAGTCAGGAAAGTGAGCGAAAGTATTACCCTTGATGAGTGGAAAAAGTTTCACCCAGAGCAGTGGGTGAAGCTGTATGGGATTGTTTCTAATCACTGCGATTACATAATTACCTGCCAAGTTTACCAACTAGAGGTGGTGTTGGGTAGCGCACAACGGGGCTGGTGGGATGGGTATCTCTTAGAGCCTGTGGATGAGGAGGAACAGCCAATGACAGTCGAAGAGGCGCTATCGAGATGTCATCTTTAAAAATCCTCTAAAAATTACTGATCTTCTATGCGATTACAAAACAAGCAGTACGACTAACGCTGATTTTCAGAAAGCGTTAGGAGAAAAGCCAGA
>JAIUYC010000239.1 GCA_020216575.1 Coleofasciculus sp. S288
AGACGAACTTGAGAAAAAATTTATTCATGCGAGTATTGAAGATCGCGATCGCTCGGAACAAGAGAAACTAGAAAGGGAAATTGATGCGAGTATTGCTGAATCAAAACGCCGTTTTGATTCCAACAATAAACTTGATGCATTAGTACACCTAATCGAGACAGGAAAACAGCAAGAAAAAAATCTAGAAAGGCATGAATATTCCAGGCTTAGATTCTTGGTTATGCTTGGACAGGTATTTAGCGAACTGGCAGAATACAACAGTATTAATGCAGATGATGAAGTAACTAGTGTAAGTTGGAACTCATTTAATAAAATTATCGCTTCAGCTAGTTCTGGAGGACTAATCAAAATTTGGAGTGAAAATGGTCTTCTTATAGAGGAGATAAACGCCACTGAGAGAGCAATCGGTGATTTAACTTTCAGTTCAGATGGAAAATTTATGGCTTCAGCTAGTTCTGATGGGAATATTCAACTTTGGGAGATATCAATCAATACAGATACGAAAAACGAGAAAAAGTTTACATTTTCAAAACCACATATACTTCGGGGACATCTAGACGGAGTTAACAGTATAAGTTTTAGCCCAGGAGACGTAAATTGTAATCTAAAGGACGAAATTATTCTTGCTTCTGTTAGTCAGGACAATAATGTAATGCTTTGGAACCGCAAGGGAACCGCAGTAAAAACATTAAAAGGTCATAAAGATTTTGTTAAATGTGTAGCGTTTAGTCCAGATGGCAAAATGATCGCCTCTGGAGATTTTAAGGGGGTTGTAATAATTTGGAGTCGTAATGGCGAACTTCTTCAAAGGATTGAAGCTCATAATGAGACGGTCACATCAATAAATTTCTGCCCCGATAGTAAAGTCCTAGTTTCAAGTAGCCGTGATAAGCATATTAAGTTCTGGAACACGAATGGAGAGTCGGCTGGTCAATTACCATTACACCAACAGGATAGAGAAGTTCTGTACGTTACTTTTAGCTTTGATGGTAGATTGATGGCTTCGACTGACATAGGTGGCAACATTAAACTCTGGTTTAAGAATGAAAAACAATGGTCAGAGAAAAGTAAACTAATGAGAACTTTTAAGCATGAAAAAGAAGTGCCAAAGGTCAGCTTTAGCAAAGATGGCAAAAGACTGATATCTTGTAGCCACGACAAGACCATCAAATTTTGGAATTGTTTTAGCAAATTTGATGGGTATGACAATGGCAAATTCCAAGGGTATACCGATTGGATTACGTCGATCGAATTCAATGTAGATGATAAAACTATTACTACAGCAAGTGAAGATGGAACTGTAAAGGTTTGGAACTATGAGGGTAAATTATTACCGACTCGTAGCAATCATAACGATGAAAGTTATACTGCGGCAAAATCCAGTCAAAACAGTAAATTTATTGCTCTTAGTCATGATGGTAAAATGACTGCTACCGTTGATCAAAATGAAAATGCATACGAAATTAAGCTTGAGAATCGCCTTGATGACCAATTTCAGAAGGGTATTAGTAGCGCCAAATTCTCTATTCTCGATTTAAAGTTTAGCCAATCTGATAAAACAATCATCTTGATTAGCCGGGATTATATAGAGCTTTTGAAGTCAGAGGATTTATCAAAATCAAAATCTATTCAATTAGGCAGTGACAGAGCTAATGGATATATTTCTGCTGCACGTTTGAGTTCAGATTGGAGCAAGATAGCCGTGGCATACTTTGGAACAAATGATGGTCATCAAGAGATAAATAGGATAAGGTTGTGGAATTTAGATTTGAAGGAAGCCTTAAAGGAAGCCGAACTTTATGTCCAAAGCTACCAAAATTCAAAAACTCCAAATTAATTTTAGATATACCCTATTCCGTTCACTGATAAAGCTGGTTTCTTAAATCGACTCGTCTAACTACTTAGGGACATTTCATTTTATGGAAACACTAGCCTTCCTTGACCTCGCTCTTGCCTACGAAGATCCGAACCCATCTCCTAATCTGAGATTTAAAGATACTGACCTTAGAGCAGCGAGTTCTGTTGCAATGGGTTTTATTGCATCGGGGATAGTTGCAAGTACGCTGACTTACGCTGATGCTGCACGAGCAACTCTCTACTACGGAAGCAGAGGTTCTGATGTTGCAAAGCTTCAGGAAGCACTTGGGAACATTCCTGTTGATGGTATATTTGGTCGTGAAACCTTAGCCAGACTTAAATCTTACCAAGCTAAGAAAGGTCTCATGGTTGACGGCATTGCTGGGCCTGAAACCTTGTCAAGTTTGGGATGGTCTAGTCCATCAAAAAATTCACAGGGTCAAGATGTAGGCATTGGAAAAGGGCAGGATGAACCAGAGCAATATGGCAAATTACACTTGATTAATGACACTCCCTACATGGCGATCGTTCTTCTGTATGAGCCTGGGAACGAGCATTCTTCTAGATACGCATATATTCCTCCTTGTTACCAGAGAACACTTCTTGACACTTACAGTAGTTCATGGAAAGTTAGCTTTAACCAAAGTAAGAAGTTTTCGATTGCTGAAAAATCCGATCGGAAGAATAATGTTTTTGAAGTTAAGCTATCTAAGCTAAGTCAAGAGGATACACAACTTTGTGAGTACGATGATTCAAGAGATTTGAAAGCAAAGCCAGTAAGATTAGATTGGCTAGACTCTGTAGCACGATTGACTGACAGATTACGAATTGATGAGATAGCTAAATCTAATTTTGATAATTTATTTGCTGCTCCCCGGGTATTCTCACGTTTATTCTCTCAGATGCCAGATAAAGAGAAGAAAACTCTAGCTGGGGAAGGACAAGATGTTGAGGACGCTACAAATGTAATTATAGGTCGTTTGGTTCGACAAGACAATGTTGTTTCCGATCCACATCCTTATTTATATAAAGACGTAGGAAATAAATTAAGAATGAAGTATATTGAAGGCGAATTAGACCTAAATAATCCTTACGATCCAGACAAAGGGATAAACACATATTTGAAAAAATGGCAAGATGACTGCGAAAAAATCAGCCTTGATGTAGATCTAACCTATGAGTTGATTTATAAAATAGAATACTATCTTGAGAAAAGCATACAGGTAGAGGAGGAAATAACTAAGCATTTAGACACAATAAATCCAAATCCAGCTTCACCTACTGGTAGTGCTGAAGATACTGAAAATGCTGAAGCTCTGAGGTCAGAAATATGCAAATTTGCACAACGTCAGCATCCAATTTTCGTTAATTCTGGTACTCAATCTCAAAGAATCCCTAAGAAGTGCATTTGAGCGCGATCGCTATTAAGACTATAAATGGAACTGCTGATGCCGCAGGTTCCTGGCGTTTCGTTGGTGTAAGCTACTTATTTTTATAGCCCAACTGAAGAGGCTGTACTTAACTAGAGCGATCGCACTCTCGGCAAGCCGTAAAATCATTAAGGAAAAAGCACCCAAGAACAAGACATTGACAAGGTGTAGATTTGGGCGATTCCCTGCGGGATCGCTTTGCTTCACGACGTCTGCCTAATTCCCATTACGCGATCGCTCCCATCACATCAATACAATCTGACACAAGCGATCGCCCTCTATTATCATCAGTGTGCGATCGTTTCTGCTTACTCTTACGAGCGATCGCATCCCTCTAAATTTTCTTTTCGTCCAAGACACGATTAGCCCTACTATTGTAACTTAATGTTTGGTTAAGACATGAAACTTAACCACCAGAAAAGAGCGATCGCTAGTCTTGTAGCGACAGTCTTAAAAGGAATGCGATCGCTTATGTATGATGGTTGGTAAACGTGCGATCGCGATTACGAATAATACAAAAACCGAGTTACCATCCGGAGAGCGTAACTGAGCGATCGCCTTCTGCCACCGTCACGCCATTCTTCCAAAGCTCATACTCACTCAGATCGATATCTTCATTCCACACAATCCCGTACCCCCCTTGCTCAACCTTAAAGTTCTTGAAAAATGCAGGTTGACGCAGTGGAGCAAACATGGGATTTTCCCAAAGATGGAAAATATCATATTTCTTGATTTCTTGATTGGTAAATTCAACCAACAAGGTGCGATCGTTAATTGCTTTTGCCTTGTAAATCCGAGGGCATTTCATACTATTTTCACTCTACTTTAGAGGAGGTAGTTTACGAAACTCTTGAGTATTCCACATCTGTAAAAGATCTTGCTGGTATAAAGTTGCCCACTCTAGAACTAATTTCTGAGCGCGAATTGGTAGATCTCCTTCAATGATTTCCAGTGATTCAATGCTCACTAATGCATTGTATTCACCATAGATTGCATGAAAATGAGGTGGAGGGTGATCCCCAAAAAACACCTTAATCACAATTCCATAGAACCTTGCAATCTCTGGCATAATTGATTTAAGCAAAACTATTGATTTACCCTAATTTTATCAAAGCCTGCATTGTAGTAAGAGATAGAATTTGTAAAGTGCGATCGCTCATCATGTAGCGACAGTCTTAAAAGGAATGCGATTGCTCGTGTAGGACGGGGAGCAAGAGGCTCCCACCATCTTTGTCGCAACCAGTGGCTCCCCAACTCAAAAGCGATCCGCGATCGCACCTCTGCCTAATTCCCACTATGCTCCCCATCAATGCAATCTGACACAAGCGATCGCACTCTACTATCATCAGTGTGCGATCGCACCTCTGCTTAATTGCCACTAGGCGATCGCTCCCTCAACATCAATGCAATCTGAGACAAGCGATCGCCCTCTATTATCATCAGTTTGCGATCGCACATCTGCTTAATTCCCACTATGCGTGAAGCGAAGCTATCCCGTAGGGAATCGCACCCTCACCTCGTCAAGCTGATACGGAAAGTGATCGCTCAGCAAGCCTTAGAGCAACTACCAGACAGTTAGAGCAACTTCGGTCATAATCTATCAGGGGAAACTTTCCACCAATTATGATGTAATCATACTCTTTGATTGGTGTAAATATTACCCTATATTGCGAACTTGTAGAACGTCGCGACGCGACCAATGGTTTAGCTTGCTGAGTCAGTCAATGGAAGCTTGGGATTTTTGCCGCAGATGGTTCAATGCTACAGAACAAGAGCAGGAAGCCAGAGGCTACAAAGCTCGCTGTAATGAACTTCTAGTCAAGGTTTTGGGAGTCAACATCGACGCTGTGAAGCGTTGGGGGTCACGTTTTGAAAAAATGCCGGAATACCATAAACGCACCTTGTCCTATGCCGATACGTTAAGGGAGGTAATCGAGGCAACTGGCAAAAACGAAGACTTTTTAGTCGATGTATTAGAACGGCTCAAGAATAAAAGCTAAAAATATAGGTTGAATATTTACACTGAATTACTTGCGGATCTCAGGCTGGAAGTCGTATTTTTTGCATATCAAGCTGAAAGAGGAAAAGTTTTACCCAAATGGCTCAAGAATTCCTACCCAATCCCAGCCAAGAGCCAATATCTACCACCTCCAGTGAAAAGCCAGAGCAAGCCCCTCCTGATAGAGAACTGCTCAAACACATCTTGATTGGCTCTCCCAAGGTTGTGAGACGTGCGATTCACAATCTGCACGTTCGCGGCTATGCTGAAGCGACAGCGTGGAGTCCTCTCCAACCTACAGCTAACCCCCGTGAGGTTATTAGTGTTTTGATGCGATATGTTGTTCGAGAATAGGGAAGCGTGAAAATGCCGACCAGTGATAGCTATCGTGAGTTTCTGATTGAATGTCTCAAAGACCCCGAACACGCTGCTGGCTATATTGAAGCTATTTTGGCAGAAAAAGACCCCGAACCTAAATTGCTCCGAAATGCCTTGAGAAAGATAGCTGAGGCTTATACTACAAGTAATAAGTTGCCAGAGTCAGCCAAACAGCACCATGAAAAACTCGATAAAATACTGACGCAAAGTGGGGGATCAGAAATTTACACCTTTGTAGAGCTACTGGATGCATTAGGTTTTCGAGTTGCGATCGCACTTAAAGAAAAGTAAACTATTCGCGCGATCGCACATTTCCCCCTGAAGCAAGATGGAGGTGCAGAGAGCGATCGCAACTTCATTCCTAAGCAAAGATTTGCACTCAGCGTATTTGACAAATCTCAAGGCGAGAGAAGAGATATTCATATACCATTTCATAACTCCCCACACCTGTTGGATTACCAAAACAGTGGACACGTAACGGTAGATGCCCTTTCCGGAGTTTCTTCGCAGAGATGGGAACTCCCTCTCCTGTCAGTTTCCTAATTAGTTTTTCTGGTTCTTCTATGATTAATGTGCTGCCTTTGAGCTGCCATCCTATGCGCTCGAAAAACACGTCATCATCTCGTCCAACTTCTTGCCAAATTTTCTTTTGGACACTAAATCCAAAACGCCCATTTGAATGTTGTACCCAGAGTTGATCGATAGTGCGGAGATCTGAACAAGGAAAATTCTCGATTGACTGACGAG
>JAIUYC010000240.1 GCA_020216575.1 Coleofasciculus sp. S288
ATCATCGTACCATTCTTTACCCGACTGAGGAATCCGCCTGGTATGCCAGGAGAACAGTAGTGTTGCTCCAGACTGGGGAGTGCACGAATCAGCCCTTCATAGAAGCCAGGAATTTCATTAGAGGGTTTTTCTGCTAGTTCCTCTAAATCGAGGCGCATGACAACCAGTTGGTGGCGTCGAATGCTCCAATAGTTAGGACCGCGTAATGTCTGGATTTTTAGAATTCTCATAACAAATGAAACAGGTGGTAATGCAAAAGATTAAGGATTATGGAAGGAAAATTACGAACAATGCGCTTTTAGTGCCTCAGTCTGAATGGTGAAAGTTAACGGCATCTTGTAAAGATATGCCAAAATCCTTATATCTGGCGAGGGGTTTGCTACCCTTTTTCTCGAAACCCAAGCCAGTAAAAGAGGGATATTAAATTTGCTTGCTGGAAAGAGCAGGGGGAGCCTCCACAAAAACACGGCATTGACAAACCTTTTGCTTTATTAAATAAAAGCCTCGTTGAGATACAACAATTCGTAGCTCAGATATATGACACTGACACC
Source organism: Coleofasciculus sp. S288 (assembly GCA_020216575.1). Lineage (GTDB taxonomy): Bacteria > Cyanobacteriota > Cyanobacteriia > Cyanobacteriales > Coleofasciculaceae > JAIUYC01. Next base: position 552 of record JAIUYC010000240.1, read on the forward strand.
AGTTCGCTGGGTAACGAAAGTCCTGGCGTCATTCGAGAGGTAACTGCTTTATCCTAGCTAAGTCACCTTACTTGAGGCTTCAAGCACAGCGATGAATCCGGTTTAGAGTGTTCACTAGTTTCCAGCTTTAAAAACCCCTTAAACTGTTCTCTATGAACAGTTTTATCCAAAATTACAGCTATAAGGGCTGGGTTCAGGAAAAAATAGGATATGACCCGATTGATCGGGGCTGCACTGCGTCTCCTTTGCCAGAGGATGTAGACTTCCAGACTGAGCCAAGAGCCTGTTTGTTGGTATCGAGTACGACGATAAAATTAGACACTGCTGTCCTCCGTAAAACAGGTTAGATGAGCCTCGCCAAAATTTCTTGAGCTTGTTAGGTTCACCTCACGTCCTTTTCCTAACTCCAGATGATTAAAGGTGAACGACACAGCCGGATACTGGCTCTACGCCCATCCCGGAGTCATGACTCAAGAAACGTAGTTCGCTCCAGAACTTAGGTTGGTCAACTAGGGCATTAGTTATGCCCGACTCTACCCCTAAAGCCAAGTGTGAGTTGTTGACAACTTAGCTATCAGAGGGAATGAGGGAACGCTTGTGTAAATGATAGCGATCGCCATGACAAAGAATATGCACCCGCAGGTTGTGGAGACTAATTGGGTCGTCGGCACCGACATGGGGTTGGTTGGTATACAGCATTTCTCCCGGATCGATGATTGTGACAGTACCTTTACCCATGACCTGCAACATCCCATCCCGTTCAAACAAGGCGCAGGTATCTTCATCGATACCCATCCCTAGCCGTTCGGGATAAGCGGAAATCGCGCTCATCAGACGCGCCATGCGATTGCGATTGTGAAAATGTTGATCGACAATCAGTTCTGGGATGATCCCCAATCCGGTCGCCATGTCTACTAAAGCACGATTGGGTGACTCGCCACTGCCGCCCCCAGCAATCATGTGGTGACCCATGACTGCTGCTCCCGCACTCGTGCCTGCTAAGGTGAGTTCGCCTTGTTGCACACGCTGCCGAATTTTTTCCATTAATGGTGTGTCTGCCAGCAACCCACACAATCGCAGTTGGTCGCCCCCCGTTAAGAAGACACCCGTACACTGTTCGACATATTCTTGAAAGTAGGAGTCTGACCCTTGAGCGCGATCGCGGATATCAAGTACCCTAATCTCCTTCGCCCCCATATCTTCAAAAATCTGCTGATAGCGCTCTCCAATAATCATCGGTTCTCGCGAAGCGGATGGAATAATCGCAATGCGAGCTTCCAACGACCCAGCACGACCAAAAAACGTGTACAAAATTTCTCGTCCGTGAACCTTGTCTTCAGCGCCGCCAATCACCAGAATAGCGGTTTTAGTGGATTGAGGCATTTTAGTGCCGTGAGATTGAGATTCTAACTGAAGCATAATGTTGATTTTGCGTCGGAGGTAAGCCTTATGCTGATAATTACCTGTTGATTGGAATGCCACTTTATACTGATTTTCCTTCTAGCTCAACTGCGCAAGAGGCTGTTACTGACAAAACTCCGAACAGCGCAAAGCCTCCGATTTTGCCAGCCTCAAGTGGCGACAATCTCCACCTGAATGCTGTAAACAATTGCAGTCTTATACTTTTCAGCTGATGAAGAAACGTCACTCTAAGCGGCAATCTTTTTCGTTTTAAAGTGCTACCATCTATGCATAATGCCAGATTATGGCAGCGATTTTTTATAAAATCTTCATCATTTTTTGACTTCATAATATCTTTATATCTTCATCATTCTCTGACTTCGCTGCCGCAATAGAGTTCCGACCCTCGACGCTCTAGCCCAGACTGGAGCGAGAGTTATCGGTAATGGGGGATAAGGCGAAGGAACAGAGATGTATGTAGATATGAACATTTTCCCCGGCTGCGAGGCAACTACGAGAGAATTGCCCCGATGATTGCTTCCCCTTGCTGACCAACTGCTAGCCCTCAACTAATTTATCTGTGCGATTCGATATTGTTACGCTATTTCCCGATTTCTTTATGTCTTCCCTGAGTTCGGGGTTACTCGGTAAAGCGCTGGCGAGAGAAATTGCCGAAGTGCATTTCGTCAATCCCCGCGACTTTGCCACCGACAAGCATCGGCGAGTCGATGATGAACCCTACGGCGGGGGGGTGGGAATGTTGATGAAACCCGAGCCTATCTTTGCTGCGGTGGAATCATTGCCGATTTTACCCCGACGCGATCTCATTCTGATGACACCGCAGGGGCAACCAATGAACCAGCCGTTGTTAAGAGAACTGGCTATGGGTTACGACCAACTTGTTGTCATCTGTGGACACTATGAAGGCGTCGATGAGCGAGTGGTGCAGCACCTGGTAACTCGTGAGGTGTCTTTGGGTGATTTTGTATTAACCTGCGGAGAAATTCCAGCGCTAGCACTGATTAATGGTGTCGTGCGATTATTACCGGGAACGGTAGGCAAAGAGGAGTCGCTGAAAGCCGAAAGTTTTGAAGCTGGGTTGCTGGATTATCCTCAGTACACGCGCCCCGCTGAGTTTCGAGGGTGGCAGGTTCCGGATGTATTGTTATCGGGAAATCATGCAAAAATTGCCCAATGGCGCAGAGAACAGCAGATCCAAAGAACGTGCGATCGCCGCCCCGATTTATACTCCGATTGGGTGAAGAATTCTGACCTACCTGTTGAATAACATATCAGGGTGTGAGTTTTAATCCTCACTGATATATGGCTTGTCTCAAATCAAAAGAAGGACTAATGGCTAGGGGGAAAGGATTTTTATCCTTTGTTCCGCTTAAAGGGTACGGAGCCTAGTTGATGTCACTCCAGTACGTGGAGGTCAGAATTTAAAATGCTACCCAAAATTAACTACAAATTTATCTTCGCCACTGCTCTATCTTTTGGCTTAATCAATAGTGTAGAGCTTCAACTGCTCAACAGCAACTCTGTAACGTGGCTCAATATTAGCAATGAAGCCCTCGCTAGAAGTAGTGGTGGGCGTGGTAGAGGAGGTTCATTTAGTAGGCCTTCTAGGTCTGGAGGAAGTGACTCTCCCGGTTCTAATTCTTACAACCGTAATCGGGATTATGACAGGCGCGATTCAGACTATTACTATCGCCGTGATCCGGGGTATGGCTACGGGGGGCCCAATGTAGTCGTCGTTCCGGGAGGTGGCGGTTACTATGGCGGCGGTTATAGCTCTGGGATGGGGATTTTCCCCATGCTTCTGGTGCTGGGTATGTTTGGTCTTATTTCTCTGTTAGTTCTCTCAAATCGACTGCGAACTTCCGGAAGTTTTGGCAATAACAGTTACTATCCCAATGGGTTCAGCAGTCCTACCAATGAGCGAGACAATGACCTAGTAACAATCAGTAAATTGCAGGTGGCACTATTTGCGACTACCAAAGGTCTTCAATCTGAGTTATCCCAATTAACGCTAAACGCAAATACCGAAACGCCTGAAGGGCTTTTGGAATTTCTGCAAGAATCAGCCTTAGTGCTGCTACGAAATTACGAAAGTTGGAGCCATGTCTTAGCTAGCTCTGAAAGCCTTTCCATTGAGAAAGCAGAATCAAGGTTTAATCAGCTTTCTATGGAAGAGCGCAGCAAATTTAGTGCTGAAACGTTGACGAATGTTCGGGGTACACTTAAACGCCAAGAAGTAGAAGCTCCCGGTTTAGAAGAAGATCCAGCGGCTTATATTGTAGTGACGTTGCTGGTGGGTACGGCATATGACAAGCCGTTATTTAAGGAAATTTTCACAGCAGAAGAAATGAAAGAAGCCTTGGAGAAACTCGCCTCAGTGCCGCCTGATTATTTGATGACATTTGAGCTACTTTGGAGTCCTCAAGTAGAAACTGATAGCCTAACCTACGATGAGCTATTAACCGAGTACACAAAAATGGTGCAGGTTGCTTAACTGGCTCTTTGCAGAGATTCTAGGAAGGGGTAGGCTGGGTTGCAATGTTGTTTGTCTTGGCTAAACCTACCCTCAAAAGCTCACTGAATTAGGTATTTATTTGAAATTGTTGGTGGATAGAGCAATTTTTTTGACTCCCATTCACCACATTTTTTTGCTTTTAACCTTGTTAGTAAAACTTGAAAACAAAAGTTATCAAAAACTCGACAGGATGAATCATGAAAGGCTAAGTTGGATTCATCTACTATCTTTAGAGATATTTAAATGCTAAGAAAAATGAACTATACGTTTCTCTTTGCTACAGCGATCGCGTTTGGCTTAATCAATAGTGTGGATATTCAACTCCCTAGCAGTAATTCAAGAGGACAGCTAGACATTAGCAGTATAGCCTTTGCTAAGGGGAGCCGCTCATCGTCTTCAAGCTCCAGTTCTAGGAGTTCTAGTAGTTCTAGTAGCAGTTCATCGTCAAGAACTTCATCTCCTTCGGATTCCACTTCTAGGAGTTCTAGCAGCAGCTCATCTGTAAAACCTTCATCTCCTGCACGCTCCAGTTCCAGCTACCCCTCTGGCGGAAGCACTGGCGGACGAGCGGGTGGCGGCTCTTTTCGGAAACCCACTTCAACCTCCAATCCCGTGCGCTCTCAGACTCAACCCAGTAGACTTGTAAAGCCAAAGCCCGTTACAGTGCCGAGGCACGTCGATGTTGATGTCGATATCGAGATAGAAAACTCTGCTCCCTATCAAACGGTTCCAAATTCTTCCACAGCTCCGCCTTCTGCCCCAAATTTACAAGAGTGCAATCCAAATTCCACTGAGTGTAATCCGAATCAAACGGTTTCAAACCCCTCAACGGCAGGCTCAACAACCGATGCAGGGACATTTCCTACCTCAACTCCTGCCACCTTATCTAGCACGGCTGACTCATCCGACGATTCTTGGGCGGTATTAGTGACATGGGGACTTGGGGGTCTTTTCTTCTTGACCCTATCTGTTAGTCTTTTCCTTGTGGTTTATCTCATCCTCAAACGGATTGGAATTGGTGGTGTGACCAATGAGCGAGACAACAATATTGTGACGGTCAGCAAATTGCAAGTGGCTCTTCTAGGGACAACCAAAGGGTTGCAATCCGAGCTGTCCGAACTAACACTGATGGCAGATACTCAGACTCCTGAAGGATTGTTACAACTCTTGCAAGAATCTGCTCTCGTATTGCTAAGAAATTCTCAAAACTGGACTCATGTTTTGGCAAGTTCGCAGAGCGTTCGCAGTCGGGAAGAAGCGGAGGTTTTATTTAAGCAACTGTCAGTCGAGAAGCGCAGTAAATTTAGTGCCGAAACGCTCACGAATATCAATGGCAAAGTTAACCATAAGGAAGTAGCTACGCCTGATTTCTACGACGGTTCAGCGGATTATATTGTGGTTACGCTGCTCGTCGGTACGGCAGATGACAAGCCTTTGTTTGGGGAAATCCGTTCGGCAGAGGCGCTTAGGGATGCTTTGACGAGAGTGGCATCTATACAACCTGACTATCTGCTGGTATTTGAGTTACTGTGGAGTCCGCAGAGGGATACTGATACGTTGAGCTACGATCAGTTGTTGACCGAGTACACGGATATGCTCCAAATTGTATGAACTCAGCTCTTGCATCACTCCCTTAACCTCCCTAATTAAGGGGACTAGAAACGATGATTCAAAATCATGAACTAGACAACGAGATTGTTACAGTTAGCAAGCTACAGGTTGCCCTGCGGAGTTCGGCTCGTTCCCTTCAATCCGAACTCACTGCATTGACACTGGAAGCGGATACAGAAACCACCGAAGGGTTGAAGACATTGCTGGAAGAATCGGCGCTGGCACTCTTAAGAAATTTTGAGTACTGGACTCATGTCTTGGGGAGTTCCCAGACAATTTCCAGCCGAGAGGAAGCGGAGACGGTTTTTA
>JAIUYC010000241.1 GCA_020216575.1 Coleofasciculus sp. S288
AATTTTGAAAATTACCGAGTTAGATGTTTGCTTAATTGGCATTTCAATTGTTAGTTTAGCATACTCACTAATGAAGAACCAATATTACCTAACTTGCTATTTACGGAGACTTTAAGAATGAGCATTGAAGCTGTTAATTGGGCTGGACCCGACGGAACTGGCGGCTGTTTCTGCGGTAGTGGTTCTGGTTTCTGCTTGGGTTCAAACATTCCCAAGCCTAGGTGGTAAAGTTATACATCCTGGGTAAGGGTGGGTTTTGTTTAGATGTTATCGGTTATACCCGAATTTGTTAGCTAAACCCGCCCCTAAAAGCCCCTTCACTGTCTCTAGTTCAGGAGTCAACTAGACGGCATCTCTCTCTTTTTTTTTCTAAAAAAGAACCAATAAAATAATGCAAAAATTATTAAACTGATGACTAGGTTAGAGATGGGGTTAAGTTCTTGAATTGTAAAAACTGAATGGGATGGTAAAGCTCCCCCAGCAAAATTAACCAACAAAGCAACATACAAATTGTTGCTAGCATGAGCCGCTAAAGCTAGTTCTAGTGTGTTATCTTTAACGGTAATCCATGCTAAGAATAATCCAAATACAAAATAGTAAGCTGCCAGAATAAAAAAGCCTGATTTGAGTTCTGGATTCAGTAGGTGAGGTAGCATGAACAGAAGGGAAGTTGCTAATATAGGAATGATGGATTTCCTGGTTATTAAAGCAATTCCCTGCATTAAATACCCTCTGAAGAAAAACTCCTCCACACTAGTTTGAAGTGAGGTAAAAATTAAAGCAATAGGCAGAAACAGAAAAAATTTTCCAGGCGAAAAGGTTAACTGGTAGTTCGCGGAATTACTAATTCCTTCAATTACACTGAATACAATTAAGAGAAGCGAAAATGCAACAAACCCTTGAAGTATTCTGTTCCAGTTAATTTTGTTTCTCGGTGAAATCAGTGTAATGAAACGACGTTGATGGATGAAACGAACGGCAAGATATAAACCAATTAGAAAAAAAACGAACGATAAATTAATTGCCAGATAAAAAAGCAGGGGATCGACTCCTTCAAATTGCGATGTTTCTGGATTAATTCGGGTTTCAGGATTTCCATCGGCTTCAATGAAGAGCCATAAAAAAATACCGATGATTAATCCACTTCCCTGCCAGAGAACTAAGATCAGAAGAATCGATAAAAGGTAGCGCCACCATTGATTTTTACCAGTTTGGGCAAGAGCAAGAAATTTCTCTGTCATAATCTGAAACTCCACTTCAGTAGAACGCTCGATAGATTGTCTCTATCGTTGTTTTGAGAAGGGTTTCCCATCTGCACGACAGAAGACATCCTTGCCCCATCCCCGTCTTAAATTATTCGGAACAAGCCTATTGAGCAAAGGGTTGAGATTCTAGCAAGGGGGCTGAAAGAGGATAGGTTAGAGCTTAACAGGCTCGTCTTTTTCTCCTGATATGTACTCTCAAAAAGGCATTGGTATCGGATTCATTTGCTCCTCTGCCAAAGGCGTTGGTAGCCAACCCATTTTGACGGGTACATCATATAGGCGTCCGAGTCCAAACCTAGGCCAGAAGTGCCGCAAGCCTGGTACAATCACCTTCACAACCTTTAACCCAATATCTGGGCGAGTTTGCTCTAGCACGAGAGTTTCCAGTCCATGCTGCTTGGCAATGTTCACACCGACTAAGACGTCATCGCGCAGATCGTCGCTCCAATGCTGAGGATAATCGATATAGGCTTTTGGGGTAGCCCTGCGATCGGGTACTAGGTAGGGCTGGTTTTGAATAGTGGCAGTGGTTAGCCATCTGTTTATCAACCCCTCAGTATTGCCTGTACCTCGGTTGTGCTGATCGAGCCGTGTCAAGGGTTGGTTCATCTCCGTTACCGCCCGCAGAAGCGCGATTTTGGGATCGAAATGAGCACCATAGCCCAGTAAAATTTCCTCAGCGCCGCCATCTATACGCCGAGAAACAGCGGCAAAGACTGGAATTCCTAAGTCAGCCGTGAGATCCAGTACCCAGAATTCTCGCTGCTGAGTGCGGTAATAGGCTTGCAGTTCTACCAGGTAGGGGTCGTCAAAGCTAGCTAAGTCTACAGCTGGGCGATGGATGCGATTATACCACCAAATGCCGACACTATCCCGTTCCACCAATTCCATAAAGCCTTGAAGGATGGCTTCTTCTAAGGTGTTACCCGCTGCGCTGCCGTTGGAGTTCGCCAAACCGAAGAGATGGTCTGGCGGTAAAGGATAGTTGTAATAACATAAAGCGGTGGGTAGATATTTAAAGGTTTGCTGAGTTAAAGACCACACTGGAGTCCACTCAATTTCCTTCGTTTCATCAAAGGGTTCCGGTATCCAATCAATGTTTGAGTATTGCTGGTTCAAGGTTTCGCGATTTTGATACTGTGTTTCGCTAAAGTGGAGACAGCTCAGCGGATGAATCGCCCTATCTTCCAGTTGAGTATAGGTGCTTTTAATTCGGATTTCGTCGCCTTGATAGAGCCCGGAATAGCGTTCGAGCGCTTCACAGAAGCCACTCGCTCGAGACTGTAGATCACTTTTGCCTTTCCCAGCGCCTTTGTTGTGCAGTAAATGGCGCAAGCTCTTGAGATCGGCAGCACTCCCAAAGTTGTGAACAGCCATATAGGTGTGAATCAGGTTGCTCTCAGGCTCTGAAATACGGACTAAGGCACTGACGATCCCAGTAATCGGGCTGATGTGATGCTCGTACTGTTTGAGGGTGCGATCGGGAGAGAAGGCTCGATGGCCTCCGTCAGCTGTAAACTGCTTCTTTTGACTGGTGAGAATAATAGGTTGCGGTTGGCGCTCTCGTTGATCAACGATATCCCCACAAGCAGGACATTGGGGACGCTTGGTTAAGATGTGGGTTTGCAGTTCCGGACTGGTGAGGTTAAACGTGAGGATTTTGCTTTCCAGGGTTGGGATTGCATGAGTTTGCTCTCCACTTTCTAGAACAATCCACTTGGCGATTTCTGTGGCAGCAAGGTTTAATCCGGTTTGTAACGTGGAGGGCAGAATAGCGCGGGAGGTGGGAAGGTGGGTGAAGGAGCCTTTTTGTTGTTGGATGGCGGCTTCAACCTCTCGGTTACCATAAAGGCGTTGGGCAAGGCAGTGCCAACAACCTGTTTTCTGGGGGTAAAAAATGGGACCGAGCCACAGCACAGCACCAACAGGCTTAACTAGTAGCCAGGGTAGGTTGGCTTTGAGGGTAGCTTGATTAAACTGCTGTAGGTCGGGCTGTAGGTAATCATCGGTTAATACCACTGCTAGGGATTGCGAACTTGGGATTTCAGAGTGAGGGCTTACTTGAATCCCCAAAGATTCTAACGCTGTGATAAAAGGCTGGACTGGTACATCACCAAAAGCTGTCACGGACACAAGGGTTTTCTGACAGACTTGGAAGGCTGCTTTAGGGTCAATATTGAGAAGGCTCCAGAATGCGGCGACTTCTGGAGGAACAGGAGCGATCGCGTCGGTAATGTATCCTTTGCTCTTCAGCTTGTTCAGGGCGTAGTAAATGGAGGTAAAGGGAACTTGCTCCTTTAATTCACTGATAATTTGCCCAACAGTATGATTGCCATCCAACAGAGGGGCAAGTTGACAGTAGAGACGTCCTGTGAGAGCAAAATGGGACTGCTCACTCAGCAAATACACTGTATCCGGTTCAATAACCTCAACGTGAAAATGAGGCTTAAATTGCGGCTTTTTCATAAGTTAATAAGTTTCTTTGATGGCGGCATAGTATAATAACTAGCCAGTGAGACTTTGGAGATCGAAATGGAAAGAATACCGCTCTTTATTATGGAAGAACACCATGAAGCATTCTACTTATGGAATTATGCCGTAATTAATGGATGGATTAAAGATGTTAACAATACATTGCTACATGTTGATGAGCATACAGACCTACAAGTTCCACTTTTAAATAGTTCACTTCAATCTGTGAGATCTAGTCTAGAAAAACTCCATACCTTCACTTACACAGAACTCAGCATTGCTGATTTCATTATTCCTAGTGTCTACCAAGGAATTTTTGATAAGATCTACTGGTTGCGCCGAAAACACGACGCTAAGATGGATCGGCTCAAATTTTTTGTTTATTCCCATCAAGGTAACGGACAACTAATACAACTTACTGAAAATAGCAGCTTAGCATTTTTTTACCAAAAAGATTGTAAGAGTTTTCGGTTAAGTTCAATTACCAACCATGACGCTATTTCTAGTGGTGAATCCCTTATCGTACTAGATATTGATTTAGATTACTTTTCTTGTAATGACAAAGACGGCGCAGCTGCCAAAATAGAAATAACAAAGGAGGCTTATGAAGCATATACAAACGATTTTTATGACGAGTTGCATTTAAACTTAGGAGGAAAAGGTCAAGTTCAAAAAATTGATGATAAGTATTATCTCTACTTTTCTGCACCCGAAATTCCCAATAAGTTGAAGGTGTCTGAAGAAATGATCGTTCAAAGGATTGACGCTTTTATTAGCTTCTTAGAAACCAACGCGATCAAACCGAAGCTAATTGATATTTGTCGTTCCAGATTGAGCGGCTATACTCCCAGAGATCAATGGGAATTTATAGAAAACAAATTGTTGGAAAAGTTAGGTCAGTTATATGATTTGGAAATCAAGTCTATAATTGATATTATGCCTCCATCGACTGTCAGTTTGAAAGATGAACTGCTGTCAAACCGCAGCTTTCACGTTTAATTAAAAATCTACTCACCTCCCTATTCACTATGAGTAACCCCGTTGCCTACAGTGTTTTCTTGTCCGTAATCTGTTTGCTGCTGTTACTTCTCCTTTGGTTGCCTGACATGCTTAGTGATAGATAATCAGCTGCAATGTCGCTCCAGCTCGATCTGCCCAATACAGAGGAGAGCGTCAACACTGACGCTCTCTTTAACCCTTGCTAATCTAGCTGTCGAGCAGCCAGTCGAGCAAACAGCCCTTCTTCACGGAGGAGTTCATCAAAAGTACCGGCTTGCACGACCCGACCCGCTTCTACCACATAAATCCGATCAGCGTTGCGGATTGTGCTAAGGCGGTGAGCCACCACTACGCGGGTAGCGTTCAAGGTGTCTAGACTTTGGGTTACGATCGCCTGTGTGCGATTGTCCAAGGCGCTAGTCGCCTCATCCATCAGAATAATTTTGGGCTTAAGAACGATCGACCGTGCGATTAGCAATCGCTGCCGCTGTCCTCCAGAAAGATTGGTGCCGCCCTCACTGACTACGGTATGCATCCCCATAGGCATTTGCCGGATATCGTCACCAAACCCGGCCATCTCTGCCGCCTCCCAAGCTTCATCTAGGGTTACCAAGGCTCCGGCAGTAATGTTTTCAAAAATCGGACCAGAACTAATAATTCCATTTTGCAGTACCACACCCAACTGACGGCGCACGGCTTGAATATCTAGTCCGGCTAAATCTTGCCCATCGTAAAACACGGTTCCCGATATGGGAGTTTCAAAGCCTAACAACAACCGAAATACAGTTGATTTCCCACTACCCGAAGGACCAACAAGGGCAATAAATTCTCCCGGTTCGGCGTGAATGCTGACATCATCGAGGATTAAAGGTCCATCTTCGCGGTAACGGAAGGTAACGTGATCTAACGATAAGTGACCTGTTAAACGTCCCGGATCAGCCTTACTTGGGTCAGATTCCAACGTCCCTTGGACGATTGGCTGCGCCCGCTCCCACAGGGGTACGATCTCCAAAATATCAGTCAGGGTATTGCTGAGGCTAGTTACACCGCTCAGAAATGTGCCAAATGCCGAATTAAACGCCAAAAATGTACCCACGTTCAGCCCACCTGGTAGCCCTTTCGCTTGAGCCGACTGAATGGCTAGAACAGCAAACCAAAACAACAGGACAGAACTCACGACCGGTAGCGCCTCGTTAAAGACTGCAACACTATCGTCAATCAGTTTGCTACCAGCCTTCAGTTTTGTCCGCAGGGTATAGTTTTTCGCCCAAGCTGCAAATGCTCGTTCTTCTGCCGCTGCCACCCGGAGCTTGGCAACGCCACCGAGCAGTTCCACGGTGAGTCCGTTAATGTCGCCATCAAGTTCTTCCTGTTTGCGAGCTTTGCGAACCAATCGAAGACTAGAGATTCCCGTGATAATTGATGTCAGGACGGTTAGAGCCAGTCCTACCAAAGCCAGTTTCACGCTGTAAACAAACATCAGCACGAGATTCAGTAGGGAAAAGACCGCATTCAGTAGGGTGCGTTGCGTCGCACCACTCAGTTGGCTGCGGATCTGACCCACGGCTAGTAGGCGAACAAGGAGATCTCCGGAAGAGTACTTGCGAAAGAACGTCGGTTTCAAGCGTAGCAGTCGGTCCCAAACGGCTGGCTGGAGGGAGCTATCTG
>JAIUYC010000242.1 GCA_020216575.1 Coleofasciculus sp. S288
GGAATCCCAGCTCCACCAACGGGTAAGGGATCGGCATACAATGCCCCATAGGCAAATCGGCTTTGATCCGGAGAAATCTGATTGGCCTGAGCATTGAAGGAAACGGTCCCCAGAAAAGGCGTTCCTCGGAAAAAAACGGCTTCGACGTAGGGAACTGCTGTATCGGGTAGGAACGTTAAGCCAACAGATTTGGGGATGATTTCATACGCCTGACCTCGAATATGGGCTGAGTAGGTAATTGGTAAGTTCGCATTTGCCACCAACCCTGCGAGGATATGCTGTACGACTTGGGGAATCGATGTAATTTTTCCTTGGTCGTAACGGTCAGATAAATCAAGGAAAATATCGCTCATCACCCGCCAGAATTGTCCCAGCCCACTGTAATAGGCCATCTGTCGGACTTGTTCGGGGAGAAAGTCAGGAAAGAGCCAGTTAAGTCCCTGCATAAAGGGATGAGTGCGAAACTTCGCTTGGATAGCTTGCTGTGCTCGCTTCTCAAATTCCGGTGAATCCAGATAGGCATCTAACCCGCCCCCACCGTGCCAGAACATGGCTTTCATGCAATATTCAGCATATTCAAAATTAATGCGATCGTGCCACCAGTGACGCAGTAGCTTCCTTAGTGAAATCTCACCATTAAAGTACTTGAAAAAGGGAAAAAACACTAAAAATTGGTGTTCTGCAATGTAGTTGAGATTGCGGGAGTAAGCATCAAGAACAACGCCATAACTCTTAAGAATTCCAACAACCTCCATTACATTCTCGGGCGAATCCGGCAGGAGGGCTTCACCAGCGATAAGTCGCTGAATATATGCCTCTAGGGGATGGGTACGGGATTTTTTCTTGCTGATGACCATTGAAATCCTCTTGCTCAAATAGGGTTAAAACAGTGCTTTTTTGAAGAGACTCGTACCGCTACCTTGGAAGTCACGCATTCAAAAGTCAAAAAGCTTTATTTCTAGACTTTTGAGCTTGTTTCAGATGAGAGGTTCATTTCCGTCGTGATGTACTAGTGCAGGCTTGCAGAAATATAGCGGTTCTTAGTTGGATGAAATACACCTGTTTTAAGAGCTGTAGGGGCTAGTAGAGTGACTCTCCCGTATCTAGAATGATAACTAAAAGTTATCAATTTGCAAAAATGCTTGCTGGATAAGGCATTTCCCATGCCCCATGCCCAAAAAACTGAGTTTTCCACCCCAACTACAGGAGAGCCAGATTCCTTAGTTCTTAGCCCCTTCTTGAAGTGCAACTGTCGATTGGGGCGCTATCATTGCCGATGTTGTTGTCTCAGAGAGCGAAACCAGCCATTGGGGCTGTATTCCCAGAATCACAATCAAAATAGCTAAAATGATTCCTGGTACGCGCTCTCCCCAATACACTTTAGGTAAGTTGATTACCTGTGCGGACAGACGGCCAAAAAAGGCGCGATCGAGTAGTCTTAGAAAGTAAACCGCAGTTAAGCCAGTACCAAGCATCGACAGCAGGGTTTGCACCGGAAACACTGGGAAAGTACTCCTGAATACCAGGAATTCAGAGATGAACCCTACCATTCCAGGAATACCCGCACTTGCCATTACTCCTACCACCATTAAGCTACCAATCAGTGGTAAGCCCCGTTCTGGATTGAGCAAACCATTGAGGACTTCCAAATCCCGCGAACCCGTTTTCTTATAAACGACGCCTACCAATAAAAACAGCAGCGCTGATATCAGACCGTGACTCACCATCTGAAAGATAGAAGCCACCAGCGAGAGCGGTGTTGCAGCAGCAGCAGCAAGAAGAATATAGCCCATATGACCCACAGAGCTATACGCCACCATTTTCTTCATGTCTCGTTGCGAAAGCGCGGCAAGCGAACCGTACAGCACGCTTACCACCGCCCAAATTGCCAATCCAGGAGCCAAAACTGACCAAGTTTCAGGGAACAACCCCAATCCAAATCGCAACAGACCATAAGTTCCCAATTTCAGCAGTACACCTGCTAACAATACGGAAACCGGTGTTGATGCCTCAACGTGGGCATCCGGCAACCAAGTGTGGAACGGTACTAGGGGAATTTTGATGCCAAAGCCGACTAGAATGGCTCCGAGTAGCAGAAATTGCTGAGTCTGCGGGAGCAAAGAGGCAACCTTTTGCGCTTCTGCATAGGCAAAGCTGGACGCATCTCCCAATAACACTACACCGAGGAATGCTGCCAGAATCATCACTCCCGAAAGCGCTGTGTATAGCAGAAACTTGATTGCTGCATAGCCTCGCTGTTGTCCTCCCCAAATCGCAATCAACAAATACAGCGGAATCAGCTCTAACTCATAACATAGGAAAAACAGCAGCAAATCTTGAGCCAGGAAAGCACCAGCAACACCGCCATTCAACACCAAAATCAGCGCGTAATAGAACCGAGGTCGTTCAATCGCTTTATCGGTACTGTAAAGGGCAATCCCCGTAAGCAACCCATTTAACACCAGTAACGGTAAAGACAGGCCATCGACTCCTAGGCTGTAGGTCAACCCTAAAGTATCAATCCAGGGCAAATTCTCCTGAAATTGTTGGCTTCCATCACCCGGGTTAAACTGCAAGAGCAATACAAGAGACAGAATAAAAACACCGATACTGACTGCCAATGCCACTTGACGGGCATACTTGGACATGGCAGTTCCAGGCCAGAACCCAACAAGAGCAGCACTGAGTATGGGTACCCAAATCAAGGCACTCAACATAAATTGACCAGTCTCCTTCCTAAAGTAAATTAGTCCTCAGTCATGATCAATGACTAATGACTACTGACCTCTAAACAATGGCAATTGCTCTAAAGACCATTGACTCAAAGGCCAGCTCATTAAAAGAGCCAACAGGCTGACCCCCAGCAGAATAGTCAGTAAATAAAACTGGCTCTTACCCGAAACGCTGTACTTCAAACTCTGACCGCTAAAAACCGTAGCAAAGCCAACCAAATTGACTAGCCCATCAATGATGTATCGGTCAATCCATGCCGTGATTTGAGAAAACAAGCCAACGACAAAAACTATCGTGAGGCGGTAAAGCCGATCCACGTAAAAGTCATAGGATAATAAGTCCTGCACAAACTTCACGGGAACGCGAACGGATCTCGACCAAGTTCTAGGCAGGTAAACGAGCGAACCCAAACTGCAACCCACTAGGCTAGAGCCTGATAATAAAAGCTGAGGAGGCCGGATTAAATACTCGTACTTAGAGGGAGGCAACAACGATAGTTGCTGTAACAAAAGCGGCGTCATGAGTGTCACTACTGTTAAAATCACCATCGGTAATGCCATCGGCCAAGCCACTTCGGGTGCGCGACGAGTCTTGGGTTGAGGGTTGCCTAAGAAAACCAGACGAAACACGCGGGTTAAACCAAAGGCTGTGATGCCGTTAACCAACAAAAAGACTGCCACAAGCCAGGGATGGTAAACCCACAAGGCATTAATTCCTTGACTCAGCGCCCAGTAACCTCCCAGGGGTATCAATCCAATCAAACCAGCGGCACCGACTACGAAGGCACTAGTTGTGGCGGGCATTCGAGACCACAGCCCTCCCATTTCTGTAAGATTTTGGTTGCTGGTGGTGAGAATAATCGAGCCAGTACTCATAAACAGCAGCCCTTTGGCAACCGCATGGGCAACCAGCAATGCAGCAGCAACGTCGGCTCGTTGTAGACCAACTGTAATAAATACTAAACCCAGCCAAGCACTGGTAGTGTGAGAGAGCGATCGCTTAATGTCAATCTGAGCAATAGCAACAAAAGATGCCTCGATCGCTGTTACCGTTCCAATCACAACCAAGGCTAATGATGCCACTGGTGACAGTGCTAAAATCGGCTCCAGTTTAATCAGCACGTAAGCACCGCAACTCACCACCAAAGAATTCCGCAATACCGAGGCAGGGTTAGGTCCTTCCATCGCCTCATCAAGCCATAAATGCAACGGAAATTGGGCGCATTTACCAAGGGGTCCAGCTATCAGCGCCAATCCTAACAACGTTGCTGTTAAAGGTTGCAAATCTGCCGTTCTTGCCCACTCATACAAGTCAGGAAAATTTAAGCTTCCGGATAGAGTCGCCAGCGTTACAACCCCCATCAAAAGGATGATGTCTCCCACCCGCTTCGTTAAAAAGGCATCTCGCGCTGCGGTCACAACTAAAGGCTGAGCATACCAAAACCCCACTAGTAAATAGGTACTCAGGGTCAGCATCTCCAACAGGGCGTAGATGAGGAATAAGGAATTACTGATGGCGATACCGCTCATTGCCCCCTCAAAAAATCCTATCAAGGCAAAGAAGCGAGCTAACGCCCAATCTTTCTCCATGTACCCCAGAGCATACAGCTGTGCCAGCAGACATAAGCTAGTCACAACCTCCATTGCTCCAGCACTGATCGGGGAGATTTCCAGCGCCAAAGATAAATCTAAATCGGCAACATGAAGCCAGTGAAACACTAACTCTTGCGGTGGCTGGTTCAGTGCTGAGCCTAAGATAAACCAACCATGAACGCAAGCCAAAACCGTCATCAATAGGTTCAAGTACGCCGCTGGCCGGGGTCCGGTACGACGAATGATACCCGTTGCCCAAGGTAGGGTTAAAACTGCACCAATTAAACTGTAAAAAGGAATCCACCAACTCGTTTGAGCGAGAAACTCTTGAGTCACGCTTTCAACCTCACCATTTCTCCAGTTACTTAAACTCGGTCAGAACAACACCCAAATCATTTGTTCAAATTAGGAAACTTATGACTCAATAGAGACATAAATTTTTCTTTTTTTTATTATTGTTTATTATGGATGTTTGTTTTAGATTTTTAAATGTTCTCAGCTAATTTATTTCTACAAGGAAACTGATCGATTATCCACGACCGAGCCTTACTGGCAACCGCCATCAATTAAGAAGTTTGCTCAAACAAGTCCCCCTAATGATAGCTATAAAGCCAGCTTATGATACTAAAGCCAATGGCTCAGTCCCTCTTGCTTGTTCAATCTAGGATACCCCTTTAGCATAAGAAGACTCTTCTCGATTGAGAACTATCAGAATTCTGAGTTCTAGTAGTCTATCTTATAGAAATGTTATAAAAAAATTATAAAACAAAAGCAAGCATTCTCGAAAACGGTGAATTTTCGTTAAATCATATCGCTGCTGAAGGATGACTGTTAAGTTTTTTTAAGGTCATTCATTGAGAATTATTATAATAATTTATATTGATAAAGTATGCCAAGCTTCTCTATGCTTGGTTTAGCTCTTAATGTAAGAGCTTTCTCAAACAAAAAAATGGGTACTCCGTTTGAATTTTTGTCCAAAACTGACTTCACCCTTGTCTTTAACTAATTCACCAGGAGATAAAGCGCAATGCCAATTGCTGTGGGAATGATTGAAACTAGAGGCTTTCCAGCTGTTGTAGAAGCGGCAGACGCAATGGTGAAAGCTGCCCGCGTTACTCTCGTGGGATATGAAAAAATCGGGAGTGCCCGCGTGACTGTCATTGTTCGGGGAGATGTCTCTGAAGTACAAGCCTCAGTTGCCGCTGGAGTTGAAGCCGCTAATCGAGTGAATGGGGGTGAGGTGGTATCAACCCATATTATTGCCCGTCCCCACGAAAACTTGGAGTACGTCCTGCCGATTCGTTACAGCGAGGCGGTCGAACAATTCCGAACGTATTAGCTAGCGCGATCGCGCTAGCTGAGTCGGGCTGATTTCACTCACCCCTCGGCACCAACACAAACAATCTTAAAATCTCGGAGTAAAACTAATGTCAATTGCTGTCGGAATGGTAGAAACTCTAGGCTTTCCCGCTGTCGTTGAAGCGGCAGATGCCATGGTGAAAGCTGCTCGCGTTACCCTGGTGGGTTACGAAAAAATTGGAAGTGGTCGTGTGACGGTCATTGTTCGGGGAGATGTCTCCGAGGTGCAAGCGTCGGTAGCGGCTGGGATTGACAACGTGAAGCGGGTGAATGGAGGTCAGGTCTTATCGACTCATATTATTGCCCGTCCTCATGAGAACTTGGAGTACGTTCTGCCGATTCGTTATACCGAAGATGTGCAGCAGTTCCGTGAGAGTACAAATGCGATTCGCCCACTCAACCGTCCGTAGGCTAATCAATCGAAGTTGGGATTAAAGAAAAGCTGAGAGCGAAGTTAAGCTAAGCCTGCGTGCTAGTTCCCCTCGGACGCGATCGCGTCCCGCACCGAAGAGAACCCCTGCTTCGCTTTGCAAGCGTTTTTTGGATTGTTGCTTTCAGAATGTGAGTTTGTCTGCGGGAATTCCAGAAAGACTTGTAGAGGGCAAATCCAAAATTCAAAATCCAGAATCCAGTTGGTTGAGGTCAATGCAAATTGCCAAAGTTCGAGGCACGGTTGTTAGTACTTATAAAGAACCGAGCCTCAGAGGCGTTAAGTTCCT
>JAIUYC010000243.1 GCA_020216575.1 Coleofasciculus sp. S288
CAATGAGTCTTTGATACTCGTCAATGAGTCTTTGATACTCGCCAATGAGTCTTTGATACTCGTCAATGAGTCTTTGATACTCGTCAATGAGTCTTTGATACTCGTGAACGAATAATTCTTCAGCGTGGATTAACTTATAGCATTTCTCGAAGGCGTGAGGTACACCCTAATTGCATTTATAGCAACCGCCAAGGCGGTTAGGACATATATAAATTTAGTAGAGACGTTCCACCGGAACGTCTTTACCAAAGTTCGTTTGTCCTAAGCGATGTGTCCGCTGCTATACTATGCCCGATGCCTTCTGCCTTCTGCCTTCTGCCTTATTTTCAAGACAGATGTCAATTAACCTTCACTGTTCTTGCTTTGAGCATCAATGCTGCCGCTTCCTCAGGGGCTTGAGCCACTAATCGATTTCCACTGAAGAAGAAGTAGAGCGTTGCCACGACTAAAACAGCCGCAATACCCCAGATCCCTCCTCGGTACTCAGGTATGGAGAAACAAGCAACCAGGGCAAAAATAGCTAAAATAGCCCCAAGAGCTGCTCCCCACATTCCCAATGGGCTTTCATAAGGTCTTGGTAAATCGGGACGGCTGAACTTGAGCTTGATGTAGCTAAACATGACAAGAATATAGGAAATCAAGGCTCCAAAAACAGCCATATTTAGAATTACAGCATCCACAGCATCGCTACCTGCATTAACTAGAGTGAGGCAAATCAAACCGACGGCTGTACATAGAATTAATGCTCTGTAGGGAGTGTTGCGTTTGCTGGTGACAGAAATCCAGCGCGGCAGATACCCGGCACGAGACAGGGAGAAAACAATACGCCCATAGCCATAGATCTGAGTTGGTAAGCTAGCTCCCAAGCCAAGAGTAAGTGCGATCGCTGTCAAAATGTGACTGGTAGACTCCTTACCAAAGTACGCCGCCAATCCATCTCCTAGTGGTACGCTAGAACGGCCAATGGCAACAGCACCACCCCCAACGCCAGAGTTTAGGACGAGGGTAAAAACGGAAAGGATAATCAGGGTGAACATCCCTGATATCAGTCCTGCGGGCATACTCCGGGTTGGGTTCTGGGCTTCTTCGGAGGCTAGTGGCAGGAGTTCGATCGCCAAATAAAACCAGATGCCATAGGGAATTGCCGCAAACACACCCTGCCAGCCTTTTGGGAGCCAACTTGCTGAATACCCTGGATCGGCAGGAACATTGAGGAGTACTTCTGGGTTGAAAACGCCCGATGTCAGCATAGTCACATAGAATATACCCAGTACCATGATCGCTAACAGAGTGAGCAACAAACTCACATTCAACGTTAGCTCTAGACTGTGAATTGCGATCGCCACGAAAATGGCATAGGCAAATAGCCACACTACATAGTTCGGTACAGTAGGAACTAACGGCTTAATGTAATTGCTCATACTAAAGACGAGCGCAGCAGTCGCCAAGACATATTCAACCGTAACGACTACACCGCAAATAAAGCCCCAAAAGGGACCAAAAGCATTGCGAGTAAAGGAGTACAATCCACCCGCATGAGGGAGTGCGGCTGAAAGTTCAGCGAGAGAATAGGTCATGCACAGATACATAACTGCCATCAGAGCAGTAGCAATCGCCAATCCCCAGAACCCACCGGCGGCTAAACCATAGTTCCAACCATAGAAATCCCCGGAAATAACAGCGCCGACCCCTAAACCCCATAAAAGTAACCCATTAGCACCTTTTTTCAGTCGCCGCCGCCTGAGATAACTTTCATGGACAACATCGTAGGAAACAAAACCTTTAGACTTTTGCATTTGTACGGATATACCCTCTTGTCAACTCCTTGCTGTTCACCGAAATGGTGCTAACTGAAGGTAGAACCCTGGGGAGATGAGGGGGATGGGGGAGATGTGGGGATGGGAGGGATAGGATTTCCTGAAAATACTCCCTCACCTTCCCCACCTTCCCCATATTCGCCATCTTCCCGACTCCTCAACCCCTAAAAGCTTTGAAATTTCTGAAACCCTTCTGATTGACTTGCTCGGAGCACCCTTCACTAACCCTGATAGTCTCGCGACTTTTGTCCTGTCCGCCATGACAGTTGCGCAGTCCTAAGTACGAAAAGTAGGCACGGAGCAATCTGGTATCGATGGGCGGACAGATAATATTAGTTCCTGTCAATCCAGCCAAGGTATTCTGGCAGTTAAATGCTTGAGATAGCAAAGCGGCCGTCTCTAAGTAAGGACGTTGGTTTTCAGAAACCCATTCTGTAAACAGAAACACCAGGGGACTCAGCACATTTTCGGGAGTGGAAGCCGCTTTAACGAGCTGAGTTTGCCACTGCTGATAGTCAGTCCAGCGAATGGAGTAGCCAAATGCTTGGATTTCACTCACAAGCTGACGGAAGGACAAAGCGTGAGGACTAACGAGGTGAAACGTTTTGCCCCAAGAGGCTGGCTGCTTCGACAAATGGGCGATCGCTTTTGATACGTAGTCCACCGGAGTTAGGCTCAACTTCACGTCCCAATCAGGCGCACTGCCGAGTTGAATCAACCCTTCAATCAGCCTGCCGATGAGGTCATTTGTCTGAGCCGCACCGCTTTCGCTGTGTCCTATAATCGTTCCTGGTCTGTAGATGCAACCCGGAATTCCTCTGGCATGAGCTGCCCTCACCAACTGTTCAGCAACCCATTTACTCTGGGCATAGCCATCAGAAAGCCCTGCACAGTCAGCGAGTTCATCGTGTTCTAAAATCGCCGACATTCCAGCATAGTGAGGAGATTGGAAGACATCCAGAGTAGAGATGAAATGAACGGGTTTAACTTGGATCTGGCTTGCTAGTTTCAGGATTTCCTTAGTCCCCAGCACATTCGCTGCCCGTAAAGCGGCATAAGGATAAATTAAATTAACGAATGCGCCGTTGTGGTAAATCAGGTCAATCTCAGTCGCCAACTCACTCCACTGTTTCTGGGAAAGTCCTAACAGGGGCTTCGATAAATCCCCAAGCACTGGAACAATCCTGTTGTTGAGTGTTTCATCCAGAAGTAAATAGCGTTTCAGATTAGAAGCAAGCTTCTGTTTAGCGTCTTCAAGGCTTTTGGCGCGGACTAAACAATAAACACTGGCTTGAGTTTGCCGTAAGAGTTCGTGCAGTAAAAAAGCGCCTAGAAAACCAGTCGCTCCTGTTAAGAAAATCCGTTGGGGTTCCGCTCCAGAGTCAAGAAAAGGAGCTTCGGGTGCGATTTCGGGTTCCAAGACTGCATCTGCTTGTAAACAAGCAACAATTTCCTGGTTTCCTAATCGGTTGGATTCTGGTAATGGGTAATGGGTAATGGGTAATTGGGCATTGGGTTTCCCATTTTGAGTTTTGCATTTTGAATTTTTAATGGTCCGAGCCAGTTGAGCCACTGTGGGAGCCTCAAACAGTGCCAGCAAAGGCAACTCTACCTGAAACGTTTCTCGGACTCGAGCCAGCAACTGGGCTGCTAGGAGAGAATGTCCTCCCAGTTCAAAAAAGCTGTCGCGAACACCAACTCGCTCAACACCTAAAACCTGTCCCCACATTTCGGCTAACTGTGCTTCAACCGGGTTGCGAGGGGCAACAAACGCTTCCTCTAAAAGCGATCGCATTTGGTTCGGCGCTGGCAGCGCTTTGCGATCGACCTTACAGTTGGGTGTTAAAGGTAGGGTATCGAGCATCACGAAGGCAGAAGGCACCATGTACTCTGGCAGCTTCTCTTTCAGAAACGATCGCAGATGCGTCAAGGACAATCCCTGCGTTTCAATGATGTACTCGATGCTCTGATGGATTTGTTCTTGCTGGGTTGGCATGGTGTCGAACGCAACTCCAGCGCATTCCCTAAAGTGCCAGACAACCGTTCCCTTGATCCAAAGCGTGTCTCGAACTCCAGGCAGTTGCAGCCGGATGAGGAGGCGTTGGCCTGCTTTCCAGATATCTTCTACATCGGCAGCCAAGCGAATACCACTACGGCTGATATTTTGGGCAGTCAATTCCAAGGTGCGACCTGACTCGAATTCGACTAAGCAAGAAAGGGCGGGTTTGGTCTTGTTGTCAGCCAACCCATTTGTCGTTTCACTAATTAAACCCACCCCTACAAGTGGTACCCTAGGCTCTGTATGGCGCAGGTCGCTCACCACGAATCCCTCAGTTTGGGCGATATGCTTGATGCTTTGGTGTATGAGAGCCTGTTGTTGGGGTGTGGTCTGGAAGAGAATTCCGGCACGCTCCTGCTGCCGCCATGCGAGCGTTCCTTCTAGAACTAAAGAGGTTAGATCTAACGTTTCTGAATCAGGCAACTCGAGACGAAGACGGAGACTCATGCCTTCTTCCCAGGTTACTGGCACATTAACCAAACAGACGCCACTTGCAGAGAGATTCACAGCGGTTAATTCAATTGCACTGCCACCGTCGCACTCAACCCAGCAACGGGTAGAAAGCGGTACGCGCTCGACGTTGAGGTCTGTTACTAGATAAGCAACTAGGCGTTTGTCTCCGGGAATGTCCTCTCGCGCCACAACCACAGCGTCTCTGATAGCGGGATGTTGGTAGAGAGCGGCTTCAATATCCCCTAGCTCAATCCGGAAGCCGCGAATTTTTACCTGATGGTCAATTCGCCCGATATACTCGATAGTGCCGTCACTCCGATACCGTGCTAAATCTCCAGTGCGATAGAGACGGGCTTCCTGTTCTGTACTAAAAGGGTCGGGAATAAATCGTTCAGCGGTTAGTTCAGGTCGGTTGAGGTAACCCCGTGCCAAACCGACTCCACCAATGAGTAACTCTCCCGGTTCTCCGATGGGAACGAGCTGAATTGGGTCATTCGGCTGGCGTGGTTCTGGATCGACTAGATAGATTTGGGTATTTGCGATCGCTCGCCCAATGGGAACACTCCTGTCTCCAGGCTCTACTTGATAAATGGCTGACCAGATAGTCGTCTCAGTCGGGCCGTACATGTTCCAAACCGAGCCACTCCTTGCCAAAAGTTGATTTGCCAGGTTTCGCGACATAGCTTCCCCACCGCAGAGAATTTTCAGTGCAGGAGAACCCTGCCAGCCAGAGGCAATCAGCATTCGCCAAGTGGCGGGTGTGGCTTGCACGACTGTTGCGCCAGACTGCTCTAACTCTTTGATCAACTGGGTGGCGTCCGAGGCAATTTCACGACTCACCAACACGACACGCGCTCCTACTATCAGGGGTAAGAAGAGTTCTAGAGCAGCGATGTCGAAGGAAATTGTGGTAACGGCAAGCAAGACATCCTCAGGGGTGAGTCCAGGTGCTTGGCTCATGGATGTGAGAAAATTGACAACTCCTCGATGGAGAATTTGCACGCCTTTGGGCTTACCTGTAGAGCCAGAGGTGTAGATGGTGTAAGCCAAGTTATCTGGCGTGACTCCACTGTCTAGGTTCTGCTCACTATGTTGAGCGATGGTTTCCCAATCGGTATCCAGACACAGGACGTTGGCTTGATGAGAGGGCAGCTTTGCTAGTAAGTCGCGTTCGGTTAAAAGCACTGGCAACTGAGAATCTTCGAGCATGAATGCCAAGCGCTCTTGGGGATAGTCAGGATCGAGAGGGACGTAAGCTCCCCCTGCTTTTAGAATGCCAAGTAATGCGATCGCCATTGAGAGCGATCGCTTCATGCAAATTCCCACCAGCACCTCAGCTCCTACTCCCAGAATCTGCAAGTAGTGAGCTAGTTGATTTGCTCGGCGATTCAGTTCTTGGTAAGTTAGTGAGCTGTTTTCAAACGTGACAGCAATCTTGTCTGGGGTGCGTTCTACCTGGGACTCAACTAACTGATGAATGCATTGATGCATTGGATAATCAGCTTGAGTCTGATTCCACTTCCCAAGCAACTGTTGCAATTCTGCCGGAGTCATAAGTAATCGCTCCAAAGGTTTCCGCTCTGCAATACGAAATCCGTATTACGTATTACGGAAATTGCTTGATAAGTCCGGATAACCTTCTAAAAATACTTCTCAAATGCCGCAAAATCGTTGTTCAACATTGAAGTTACCCGGTGTTCTCAAGTCGTTAGCGTATTACACCCCTTCTAACACCGTCATGAGAGGAAGATTGACTGTTTACATAATTTTTAAATAGGAGTTGGCTTGCATAAATTTTCTATAAATTATTCCTTAATTAGAGCTTACTTTCTATAATTTATTTTTGATTAAAAATTATTTTGGACTCTATTTGTGGTCAATTCTGACCTATTTTTGATAGAGATAACTAAGATGATTAGTAATAAAAATTAATAGAAAAATAAAAGAAATCATTTGAGAGCCGCTATACTAACGCAAATCTTCATAACTGATTAGCGCTATAGAACTTCAGAAGGAATACAATAGCCAAGAATTAGTTGTTCTCAGGGAGTTGAATC
>JAIUYC010000244.1 GCA_020216575.1 Coleofasciculus sp. S288
ATTCCCACTCCTGAGTCTCTATTTTCAAGTTAGGCACCATGAGCTGTCGCTCACCACGTTCGCGTAGCGTTCTCCGCAGGAGTAGGAATGAAAATCCTTATTCCTTCTGCCCTCTGCCTTATTTTCAAGTCAGATGTGAAATGAGCTACTCTTAGGCAACGAAGCTTAAATTCCTATCCCTAACATTCCAATTTTCTCTTGTCATGACCGAGTTGAGAGTGCGATTGTAAAGTTTAGTTGCATAAACCTTAGGTATAGAGGAGAAAGAACTTGTGAAGACAGACAAGGGTCGTCACGCTTTAGTGATTGGCGGCAGTATGGCAGGTTTACTCGCAGCCAGAATTCTAACCAATCACTTCGACCGGGTAACGGTGGTGGAACGCGATTTCCTCCCTGAAGAACCGCAACCGCGCCCAGGAGTGCCTCAAGCTAAGCACGTTCACGTCCTACTGGCTAGAGGTAAACAGATTCTTGAGCAACTTTTTCCAGGTATAGATGCTGAATTAACCGCAGCAGGTGCGCCATCTGTAGACTGGGCGGCGGACTGTCTCTGGCTGGGTTTGTGGGGTTGGACACCTCGCTTTCCTTCTCATGTGGTTACTCACACTTGTAGCCGTCACTTCTTGGAGTGGGTGGTTCGTCGCCGTTTGACTGCTTATAGCAACGTGCAATTTTTAGACGGCACTCAGGTTAGGGAATTGCTCACGGATGAAAGCCGCTCCATAGTAACAGGAGTGCGGGTACACTCTCGGAATGACACGCAAGAAACAGAATTAACGGCTGACCTTGTGGTAGATGCCAGTGGACGCAATTCTCCTCTACCCAAGTGGTTAGAGGATTTGGGCTACTCAGCTCCTCCTGAAACGGCAATTAATTCGTTTCTAGGTTACAGCACCTGCTGGTATCAGCCTCCAGAAGGCTTTCAGCCAGATTGGAAGGTGTTGCTGATATCCTATAGACCGCCAGAAAATGAACGCAGTGGACTACTTTATCCCGTTGAGGGCAACCGTTGGATTGTGAACCTAGCTGGTGTTGCTCGAGACTATCCGCCTACTGATGAAGCGGGATTTCTAGAATTTGCCAGCAGTTTACGCAGTCCGAGCATTTACGAAGCGATTAAAAATGCCAAACCCCTTGGAGCTATACATGGCTATCGGCGTACAGAAAATCGCTGGCGTCACTACGAAAAACTCTCGAAACTGCCAGAGGGGTTAATTGCGATTGGAGATGCAGTCTGTGCCTTTAATCCTTTCTATGGTCAGGGGATGACGACGGCTGCCCTAGGCGCATTAACGCTAGACAACTGTTTACACCAGCAATTCCAACGTTCTCAGAATAACCTGACGGGGCTAACTCGGCGTTTTCAGAAACAACTCGCTCATATTTTAAAAACGCCCTGGTTGATGGCAGCAGGAGAGGATTTGCGTTGGGCAACGACTGAAGGAGGAAAGCGAAGCTGGGTGACTCAATTGATGCAACGCTATATGGATAGAGTGTTGCTACTAGCGTTAGACCATCCGGAGGTACATCGCACATTTGTAGAAGTCATCCATATGCTCAAGCCTTCCACGGCGCTTTTCCACCCCCATATTCTCCTGAGAGTCTTGAGGCAAATCGGGGCATCCCCTAAAGAAGGCTCGTCTAAAGTGATGACAAACTCGCTCACTCATTCCTATAACTCTCCAGCACTACACCACGAACGTTAATGTTGTTGGAGGACTAGCCTGCGATCGCACAAGTCCCTTAGATGATAACTGCAACTGGCATGGAAATGGCAATTGTGCGATCGCAAGGCTGTCATCTGTCGTAGCGGTAGGATGGATGAATCACGGAAAGATTAGTCTTGCAGCATTGGTTCTTTACCAACACTTTCACGATTGTGCGGTTCTAGGAGGCTTGCCATATCAGGACCAGAAGGGATAATTCCGCCCGGATTGAGGGGAAACAAGTTTCCGTAGTAGTCCTGTTTCACAGCTTCTAAGTTACAGGTTTCAGTGACTCCGGGAAGCTGATAGATGTCACGAAGGTAGACTCCCAGATTCTTATAGTCTTTGATTCTCCGGCGGTTGCACTTGAATATTCCGTAGTACGCGATATCAAAGCGGAATAGCGTGGTAAAAAGACGGGCATCTGCAAGTGTGACTCTGTCTCCACACAGATATCGACTCGTCTCCAGTGCGACGTCAATCTCATCTAACGTTGAAAATAGCTGATCGCAAGCTTGGTTATATGCCTCTTGAGTCTGAGCAAAGCCGCAGCGATACACGCCGTTATTCACCGAGTGGTAAATTTTCTCGTTCCACCCGTCAATCTTCTCTCTGAGTTCTTCTGGGTAAAGGTCGAGTGTAGGATTTTTAGCGAACTCGTTGAGTTGAGAGTTTAGCATCACGATAATTTCCGAACTCTCATTGTTGACGATCGCCTTTGTCTTTTTGTCCCATAATACAGGAACCGTACAGCGTCCAGTGTAGCCCGGTTCTGCCAATTGGTACAGCTCAGCCAACGTGCGGCAACCTTCCTCTTCTTGGTTCATCACCCAACCCCCCTCAAGGGGTGAAGGAGACACTACAGATACGGATATGGCATCTTCAAGTCCCTTGAGTGCGCGAACGACGAGGGTTCGATGCGCCCAAGGACAGCTAAGCCCAACGTAGAGATTGTAACGCTCTGTTTCTGGTGGATAGGGATTGCCTTCTTCTGTTCCGATGAAGTTCCTGAACTGGCTTTCTGGGCGAATGTACTCTCCCACCTTGGTGCGTGGAGCGAGATTAGACATCATCAGATGCCACATTGTCGTCCAGACGAACTTGCCAAGCCTGATGATGAACTTTGAAGGGAGTGACTTGCCTTTTTTCTTGGTTTCAGGAGCCATAGTCCCATCAGTCCGATTTTGGACTGAAGTTGAGTGTTGCTTTCTCTACCTAATCTTAAAATAGCTGGTAGGTGATAGGTGGTAGGGAAGAGGAGAAAGGGATTTTCATCGTGTCTATTCTGAAAATAGCAGGGGGAGCTACCGGGAGCAGGGGAGATGGGGAGAAATCACTAATTACCAATTACCCATTACCAACTTCCCAATCCAAAATCGTTCGACTGAACTTCGACAAGCTCAGTTGCCGCGCTCACGCCGAAGTCCAAAATACTCGCTACACTGCGTCCGCTGCGCTAACGGAAATCCAAAATGGTATCATCCCATCACCCGCTCACCTGCTCTCTGATGTAACTACCAATGTTTGATACCCAACAGCCAACACTCAACACGTTCCGTACCGCTGTCCAATCTGGTGAATTTTTAATTACTGCCGAGGTTTGTCCCCCTAAGGGAGGCGACCCTAGCCATATGATTAAAATGGCGGAGCTTTTAAAGGGTCGAGTCCACGCAGTTAATATTACTGATGGCAGTCGAGCGGTGCTGCGGATGGGTTCTATCGCCGCATCAGTAATTTTGTTGCAGCACGGAATTGAGCCAATTTGTCAGATGGCTTGTCGCGATCGCAATAGTATCGCATTGCAAGCTGATCTTATGGGAGCTCATGCGCTTGGTATCCGCAACATCCTTGCCCTCACAGGCGATCCCGTCAAAGCAGGTGATCATCCTGACGCCAAAAGTGTCTTTGAGCTGGAATCCGTCCGTTTGTTGCAATTAATTGGCCAGCTCAATCAGGGTTTAGACTTGAACCAAAAGCCCCTTACCGATGGCGACACCAACTTGTTTGCTGGTGCTGCCGTTGACCCTCAGCTCAAAAGTTGGTCTGGGCTACAACGTCGGTTTGAGCGTAAACTAGAGGCAGGTGCACAGTTTTTTCAGAGCCAGATGATTAGTGATTTTGAGCGTCTGGAACTGTTTATGGACAAAATTGCTGCTAGCAGCAATAAGCCGATTCTAGCAGGGATATTTTTGATTAAATCGGCTAAAAATGCCCAATTTCTTAATAAATACGTCCCAGGTATCAATATTCCCCAAGATATGATTGATCGGCTTGCAGCAGCAGATGATCCGTTACAGGAAGGTATGAAAATTGCCGCAGAGCAAGTTGAGTTAGCCAAACAACTTTGTCAGGGTGTCCACATGATGGCAGTCAAGCGAGAAGACTTAATTCCCAAAATTCTAGATTTGGCTGGAATTTCACCACTGAAAAATTGAAGAGTCATATGTCATTGGTCACTGCTTGTTGGTTATTCGTTATTAGCTAATGAAGAAGGACAAATGACGAAAGACAAAGGAATGAGGACTGAGGAATGAGGACCGATGAGCAAAACAGTAAACACCCGCATTTGTGAAGTTACGGTATACAACGACCAAGCACTGGTAACGCGCCAGGGTGTCGTACAGCTAACAGGTGAGGAGTGCGAACTAGTCATTGCTCAATTGCCAGCGACTCTTGTAAGCGAATCGATTCGAGCAACTGGTTCCGGTACAGTGGCTGTGCGATTGTTAGAAGTACGCACAGAACGAACTTACGCTGCCGAAGCCACCAATCAAGAGCTCGCTCGGTTGACTCAAGAAATTGGGCAGCTTGAGGAGCAAAAACGCCAGATGCAAGACCAAGTGGCATTGTTCAACCTTCAGCGCAATTTTATAAAGGGCTTGAACAATCAGTACTTGGAGCGCTTAACGCGGTTTCAAAGTGCCGAACAAATCGACTTGAGTCAAATCAGGGAGTTAATGGATTTTGTCGGGCAGCAGTATACTGAGTTGTCAAGTGCGATCGCACAACGAGAAAAAGAGTCTCAACACCTCAGCAATCAGTTACAGACACTCCGCCAGCAGCTCCAACAGCTTTCAACTCTCCACGCTCAGGAAAGTTTCAATGTCATTGTTACCGTAGAACCGTCAGCCCCTGGAGAATTTGAGATAGAACTCTCCTATTTCGTCCCTCATGTCAGTTGGATGCCACTGTATGACTTGCGCTTGGATAGCACCAGTGGCAAAGTTAAGCTCAGTTACTTAGCAGAGGTTAAGCAAAACACAGATGAAGATTGGCTGGGCGTGACGCTCACCCTTTCCACGGCTAAGCTAGGACTCGACCCCCTGCCCCTCAAACCGTTCCCCTGGTATATTGACATCCAACGCCCGAACGCTCCAGGAGGAAAGGCAAAGACGCTTTCAGAATCCGACAGCCTACAACTGCGAACTCGCCCTCCCGCCCTGCCTTTTCCAGGCATGACACTCGCACCAGAAAGCCTGACAGAGGCAGATAAGGAGTTTGCTCAAGCCCAGTTGGCAATGGCAGAAATCAGCAAACAAGCAGGAGTTGTTACCTTTAAAGTCAACGGGGGTAGCACCATTCTCAGTGACGGAGTGGCTCATAAAACCACAATTTTCCATGAAGATTACCCTTGTTGTGCCAAGTACATCGCTATCCCTCGGCTAGTGAACTTAGCTTACCTTCAGGCAACAATTGTTAATCCTGTATCGGGTGTTGCCCTGCTACCAGGTCAAGCGAATGTCTTCCGAGATAATACGTTTGTCGGGACAACTCACTTAGAGCATATCGCTCCTGGTCAGGAATTTCAGCTCAACTTGGGTCTTGACAAAGGACTGAAAATTGATCGCGTTTTAGTAGAGCGTCAGGTTGATAAGAAGCTAGTTGCTAACCAACGGCGCACTACCTATGCCTATCGGTTGATCGTAACTAACTTACGCGAGCAAGAGACTGAGCTGATACTAATAGAGCAGTTACCCGTCAGTTGTTATGAGCCAATCAAAGTCCGTTTAACTAGCGCTAATCCAGAGATTCAGGTAAACGAGTTCGGCATGCTGGAATGGTCGCTTACCCTACCGCCCTTGGGTAAACAGGAATTGTATTATCAGTTTACGGTTGAGCATCCATCTGAGTTGACGCTTGTTGGTCTGGATATTTAGAACACCGGTTCAGTATTATGGGATTTCCAAATAAAAAAATGTCCTTGTAGGGGCGGGTTTAGGGGTTAAATCAGTGGGAGCATCCCAATTTTGCAAAAATACCGGGCGATTATGTAGCATTAGGAGGAAGTTTTTGAGCTAATTTTAAGGATTAGAGAAGAAAGAGGTTAAAATTTTGCCTTTTCCTATGAAATCAATCGGAGTCAAGTTGACTAGCGATCGCTCTAATTAGAAGTCAGCTAAGACCCGAAGGGAACTACTTTGAGCGTAAGATGACGGTACGAGTGGAATTATCCCAGTTAACGGATATGTTAAGCCGCTGTAAATTGACAGCTTTAATATAAACCACATCGCGGTAGGTAATTTTTTGGATATTCGTCAGTAGCTCTACGTCAATCCCCAAGGACTTGAGAAAGACAACAGGAATACATGCATTACCGTTAACGAGAATTCCCTGGTTGTTGTATACTTGGTCATTGATTTTGACGTTAATGACTGGGTAGCTCACGG
>JAIUYC010000245.1 GCA_020216575.1 Coleofasciculus sp. S288
AAGACTCGTTGGCGAGTATCAAAGACTCATCGGCGAGTATCAAAGACTCGTTGGCGAGTATCAAAGACTCGTTGGCGAGTATCAAAGACTCGTGATGGGTGATTGGTCGTTTACTTATGGTATTAGACGGGTTCAAACTTGGCGGCATCATACTCATCAAGTAGAATGACGCTGTGGTGGAAGCCTGTTTTCTGGATAGTGTCCATGACCATCTCATTCGCACTTATTATATAGATGTCAACACCACTCCCCATCTTTTGCTTGGCAAAAATCAGCACTCGCAAACCAGCGCTGGACATATAATCCAAATCATTCATCAGCAGAGCCAGTTTTTTGACGTTCTGTGCTGCTGCCTTTTCTACTTGCTCTTTGAATAGGGGTGCTGTACTTGCATCCAGTTCTCCGAACAGTAGGATTTTAGCGGTATCGTTGATTGTTTCTAGAGTTGCGTTGAAAGCCATAATCTTGTTAGTTGTCAGTTGTTAGGTGTCAGTTGTCAGTTGTTAGGTGTCAGTTGTCAGTTGTTAGGTGTCAGTTGTTAGTTGTTAGTTGTTTTTCCACTAACCCCTAACTACTAATCACTAACTAATGTTATTTGCCGACTAGAATGACCACAGAGCGATCGCCAAGTAGGATTCCGTGTTGATTTTCTAGGACGGGTTCAACCCCAGGTTCCCAGCTATCTTCGGGGGAATTGCAGCCGGTGTTGGCGAAGATATGCCACTGCTTTCCTGGGGGTAATCCTGGAATTTCAAACCAGTTTGCGTCCCAGTGCATGTTCATCGCGACGTAGATGTAGTTGTCCTCTACCGTTCCCTCTTTGGCATGGTTGCCGCAGAGCATGAAGGCGAGAGTGCTGCTAGAATCTGACCAATCGGCATGCCAAGCTTGGGTGCCGTGCCAGGTGATATCGGCGTAACCGCTACCTACGTAGTCCTGATTCCAGAAGTGGCGGCGGTTCCTTAAGGCGGGGTGCGCGTTGCGGAAGGCGATGCAGTTCTTGACAAATCGGAATAAATCTGCGTTTTGGTTTAACAGTTCCCAGTTCATCCAAGACAGTTCGTTGTCGTGGCAGTAGGTGTTGTTGTTGCCGTTTTGCGATCGCCCAATTTCATCACCCATGAGAAGCATGGGTACACCTTGGCTTACCATGAGGATGGCGATCGCATTTCGCATTTGTCGCCGTCTCAAGGCATTAATTTCCGCGTCTTCCGTCCAGCCTTCCGCGCCGCAGTTCCAACTATCGTTATCGTTGGTTCCATCATTATTGTTTTCACCATTCGCCTCATTGTGCTTATGGTTGTAAGACACTAAATCGGCGAGGGTAAACCCATCATGGCAAGTAATAAAATTAATCGATGTTGCAGGCGCACGCCCCGACCAAGAATACAAATCTGGAGAACCTTGCAACCGTTGCGCCACATCCCCGACGCCGCCATCTCCTTTCAGGAACTTGCGGATGCTGTCGCGGTACTTACCGTTCCACTCCGCCCATCTGCCATAAGCAGGGAACGAACCCACTTGATACAATCCACCAGCATCCCACGCTTCAGCAATCAGCTTGCACTTTGCCAAAATGGGGTCAAATGCAAGGGTTTCCAGCAAGGGTGGATTCGCCAAGGGTGCCCCCCAAGGGTCGCGTCCCAAGATTGAAGCAAGGTCAAACCGGAAGCCATCGATGTGATATTCACTCGCCCAGTAGCGCAGGCAATCGAGCACCATACCCCGCACAATTGGATTGTTACAGTTGAGAGTATTCCCACAACCACTGAAGTTAAAGTAATAGCCATCCGGCGTCAGCATGTAGTAGGTCTTGTTATCCAGTCCTCGGAACGAGATATAAGGACCATTCTCGTTGCCTTCCGCCGTATGGTTGAACACCACATCGAGAATCACTTCAATGCCGTTTTTGTGCAGGTCTTTAACAAGGGCTTTAAACTCATCCACCTGCATTCCTAATTTCCCAGTTGCGGCATAACCCGCCTTGGGGGCAAAAAATCCGACTGTACTATAGCCCCAGTAATTCATCAGCATTTCCCCAGTGTCCGGGTGAATGCGAGAATTTTCAAACTCATCAAATTCAAAGACAGGCATCAGTTCAACTGTATTGACACCCAACTCTTTGAGATAGGGAATTTTTTCCCGAATTCCTGCAAACGTCCCTGGATGCTTCACCCCCGAAGAAGAATGACGGGTAAAGCTACGGACATGCATTTCATAAATAATTTGGTCTTCCGGTGGAATTTCCAGAGGGCGGTCATCTTCCCAGTCAAAGTCATCAAAAGCAATTCTCGCCCGATGGTGGTAGATATCATTCCAATCTGGCGTTACACCCCAAACATCCCGACCCCCAATAATTTTGGCATACGGGTCCATCAGGATTTTGTTTTTGTTAAACCAGTGACCGTCTTGGAAATTAAAAGGCCCATCCATACGGTAGCCGTATTCAATGTTTTCGTAATCTACATCGAAGACGACCATACAATAAACATTTCCAATCCGAAACTCTTCAGGAAAGGGAATTTCCGCCATCGGTTCCGGGGCATGTTTTTTGAAGAGTACCAGCGTACAGGAGGTAGCATAACTCGAATAGATAGAAAAATTAACACCTCCTGGTACCAATGTTGCACCGAACGGAAAGGGTTTACCTCGACGCAACTTAAAGCCGCTAATTTTATGGGTTGGATGAATATCAATTCGTTCTAATAACATCGCAACTTCCTTTGCTAATGGGTAATGGGTAATTGGCAATTGGCAAACTCCTATCGCAATCCCAAATCATTCATAAAAACCTCTCTTTCTCTCCTCTGTGAACTCTGCGCCTCTGTGGTTTGTAAAAAAAGCCAATCTCACAAATGATTTAGGATAGCTAAAGTCCCCAATCCCCCATCCCCCTACTTCAATACAGCCATTCCTAAATCTACGGTTTCGCAAGTCGTGAAAAAGTCGAGGAATCCAGTAACAGACATAGTATCCTCAATATCTTCTGAAAGCCCCACTAGCGCAAGTTTGGTGTCTGTCGCCAATCCCTGTCGATACAGAGAGAGTAGCATTCGCAAACCAGCACTGGACATATAATTCACATTCGTCATATCGAGGAGAATCTTGCTTCCTGGTGCGGTTAGCGGTACAACTTTTTCTCGAACTATTGGTGCTGTATTGGCATCTACGTCACCTGCCAGTTCGACTACAGTTACGTCTTCAACTGACTTGATATTGATGTCCATCGTTCGATTTTAGATTTTGGATTTTAGATTTTGGATTGGGAGTCGAGATGGGTGATGAAAGGAAGGGAAATTAATTTTCCTCATCACCAATCCCTAATCACCTATCACCTAAACAGGCACAATCTGCACTTTGACTTTGATCCGTTCTTTTGTATCCGGTAACGTCACCAGTAATTTTTCTGCGTCGAAGTTGCTGTAGGCTTCACCCTCGATTTCACATTTGCCAATCTTGATGCTTCCAGGGGGCAAAATATCGGGTGACACGCGCAGAATGTTATCGGGGAATCCTCCCGGCATCGGTTTGAAGTAAAAGTCCATCGGGTGCTTGTTAATCAGCAGGTTGCTATAAATAGCTGACAGGTAGCACAATTCGGTAGAGTGATAGCCACTCATGGAGTGGGACCCTTTGCCGCGTTCGTTCCCTCCGGCAAGATAAGGAAGTCCGTTGGCGAGGACGTTGAAATAGACACCGCCATCTTCGGTATCGAGGAACCAAGCGTTGTAAAAAGCTGCTGCCTCGCGAGCTAAGCGGTGATAGTCTTGATTGTTGAGGACGCCAGCGAGGATGAAGTAGGCGAGGATAGACTGTTCTTGTTGCCACCAGGCTTTGCGATCGTGCCAAACGTAGCGGTGAACGGATTGACCCGGTTGCAGAATACGCTCGACAACATCGTACCATCCCCCACGCTGCTGGTCGCTGCCCACTTTAGGCATGAGGTCGGCAATTTTTGTTGCCAGTTGGACGTATTCATCTTTAGATTTGAGCGAATTCATCCGCATCAAATTCCAGGCAATCTTGAGGTTGTGACCCACAACGGCGCGGTTTTGCTGCCATCCCCAGGTGGTATCGTGCGACCAATCTTCAAAGAAGCGTTCTTGTACGAAGGGGCTATGTTCGTAATCGGGGAAGCGTTTTGCGATCGTGTCGAAGGTATACTCCAACATATCGGCATATTCCTGCTTGCCTGTCGCCAGCCAGAGATTAATTAGATACGCTGGGGCATGGTCTCCAACCGAGTTCCAGTTTTTTGTCCCCTTGTTGCGTCCTAAAGACTCGCTTTTAGGGTCTAACGTTACCGGGTCAAGGTGAGAGAAATAGCCGCCATGTTCGCTCTTATCCAGGAAAAAGTCGTTAAATAGTTTAATGGTTAATTCGGTGTCGCTCATGATGCGCGGGTCGCCAGTGATGCGGTAGGTTTGAATAGGACCCGCTAGAGCGTAAATTTGCTCGTAGGCGGGGATAGCATCATAGTCATCACCGAATTCTGAGGCGAAAATTTTGTGTTCGCGCTCTCCTTCTACGTCAATGCCGTGATACCAATAGACGATGCCTTCATCTAAGTCTACAAAGCGCATGTGTTCGCGCAAATATTCAGTGCCCTTTTCAGCCGCTTCCAAGAACTTCTCTTCGCCCGTCATCATGTAGGCAGTAGCAAAACCATACACTAAGCGCGAAATTGTGTCTGTTGCGTGGCGGAAATTAACCGTTGACCTGACACCGGACAAACTTAGCGTTGTGCGATAGTTGCGGTAGTCAATTTCGTCATCCCCAAACTGAGCTTTTAGGTAAAAATTGGCGAGAGAGTGAACTTGGTCAATCCACCAATTTTGTTTCTCAAAAATGTAATCCTCTGCTTTGCGACCGACAAAAACAATTTGTTTGGC
This sequence comes from Coleofasciculus sp. S288, assembly GCA_020216575.1. Classification (GTDB taxonomy): domain Bacteria; phylum Cyanobacteriota; class Cyanobacteriia; order Cyanobacteriales; family Coleofasciculaceae; genus JAIUYC01. The sequence goes on from JAIUYC010000245.1 coordinate 4,893, forward strand.
ATCAAATTTGGGGCTATCGGGATAGAAGACTCCATAGGTAAACAAATACCGCCCGGGGACAAGCATTGACCGCATTGTGCCAGTAGCATCAGGGTAAGCCTCATCCAGATTCTGCACTAATTTTGCATAGGTCATAGGACTAAGGGCGCAGAGGAATTCTCTGCCATCGGAGGTCTTAAGACCGAAAACGTCATTTTCTGTGTCGAAGTGGGTGACGTACCCAGCAATTAAATCTGAAATTGCAAAGTCTATAGGGTTGCCCATTGTTAAATTACCTCGCTGTTATCGAGTTGATTCATAGGAGATGAAGCCTCTGTATTTTCGTTCCCAGGTTGAACCTGGGAACAAGGTGAGAAGCTCTGCTTACCGATAAGAGAGAACAGTTAAACGGTTACCTTTTCCTTCTTTTCAATTTCTTCCAAGAAGAGTTTCATAAATTCCTCAACAACACCAGGATGCTTCCCTGAGATGAGGTTGCCATCCGTATAAGTAGCAACTGTTTCATCTCCGTCATAGATAACAGTTGCTCCAGCATTTTCAACATCACAAATGATGTTGTGAGCGCAGGTTACTTTCCGATCCTTCATCAGTTCTGTATCTGCACAAAATAACCACATACTATGGCAGATTGTGCCAATCTTTAGGTCATCAGTTTTCACGGCTGAGCGAAGAAATTCAACGGCAGGAGATTGGTTCGGTTGACCGGGTTTAGGATTGACTTGATAGCGCAGGCGATCCATTGCGTAGCCACCAATAAGGATAATCCCTTTGTAATCAGCCGGATCGATATGTTTGAAATCTACGGTAACGGTGACTTCTTCGGTATGGTCATTTCCTTTAAACGTAAGACTTTCCTGATTCCACAGATTGGAAATGTATTCGACTTCGTATCCATGTTCAGGGAAAAACTCATTGAATCGCCGATATTCAGTTTCATCGAAGTGTTCTTCAACGAGTACGCCAATTTTGCCTTTTTTTTCAGTTATCATCTTGTCTTAACTCCTCAATTACTGCTATCAAGGGTGGATGTTAACCACCCTGCAACTCGTTAGCTTTTAGATTCTAGGATTTCATCTAACATGGCGAAACAGCCAGCGGCTTTATTGAAGCCTGCATAAACGCACATGAACAAAAGCAATTCTTCGATTTCTTCCCGAGTCGCTCCTTGCTTCATCGCCATGTTGACATGTGCGCCAAAGGGACTACCCGGGCCCACTTGATTTTGATTGACGACATCAACTGCAATTGTGATTAAAGCCTTAGTTTTTTGATCAATTAAGGGTAAGCCCCAAGCTTCACCAGCGACACGGGTGCAAAAATCACCAAACTTGGGATTGATACTGCTTAACCCTGCTTGCAAGTCTTTGTCGTCTAGAACAGCATTGTTGTAGGTTGTTGTGCTTGTCATCGTTTTAATTAGGCAGTTTTAATCAACTTCAAGAGTGAATCCGGTGCAAAAACATCCCGGTAGAACGTT
>JAIUYC010000246.1 GCA_020216575.1 Coleofasciculus sp. S288
TGAGATTAAAGGAGGGCGGGTTTTGTTGTGAGGTTATCGGTTCGTCGCCCAATTTAATCCCTAAACCCGCCCCTACAAGGATATTTTTTTTTTGGAAATCCCTAAACACTCATTCGCGAGTATCATCTGACTCGTTATCGAGAATAAAAGGCTCGTCGTCGAGTATCAAAGTCTCATCATCGAGTATGCGAACTTTGTGAATGAGTAGCTGAGCCTCGCGTGCCAGGAAAAGAACTTCTGCGTATACTGGCTGATTTAGAGTTGTTGCATAACCTGTCAAGGCTCATAGATATGCCATATAAATTACATTACTAACTCGCGCACGCGGGAGGGTGTTCCCTATGTCTCCCCGATGGAAATTCTTCAGTCTTATCACCGCAACACTGCTGCTATCTCTAGCGTCTCCCCTACCACTAGCAGGAATTCGCCTAGGAGTATCGAGTACGCTGGCACAGACACCAACGACTCAAGAGCGAAAAGCACAAGCTGAACAGCTATTGCAACAAGGTGTTCAGCAGTATCGTCAAGGTTTACATCAAGAGGCGCTGGGAAGCTTCGAGCAAGTTTTAGGAATCGCAAATGAAACCCGCGATCGCACAACCGAAGCAGAAGCCCTCAACAATATTGGGAAAGTTTACAACGATCTGGATCGAGAATCCAGGGCTTTAGAAATTTTGCAGCAAGCTCTGGCAATTCGCCAAGAAGTCAAAGATCGGGCTGGAGAAGCAGAAACCTTAACCAACATTGGGATAGCTTACAACGGTCTGGGGCAATATTCCAAGGCGTTTGAAATCTTGCAGCAAGCTTTGGCAATTCAACGAGAAGTCAAAAACCGTGCTGGCGAAGCAGAAACCCTCCACAGTATGGGGGCAGCTTACAGCAATATGGATCAAGAGTCCAAAGCTTTGGAAATCTTGCAACAAACGTTGGCAATTCGTAAAGAAGTCGGAGAGCGAGCTGGAGAAGGAAAGACGCTGAGTAAAATTGGGCAGGTTTATGGCTTTAAGCAGGACTATCCCAAAGCGTTAGAAACTTTGCAGCAAGCACTGGCGATTAACAAAGAAGTAGGGGAGCGCTACTGGGAAGGATTTACGCTGAGCAGAATTGGGGAGGTTTACTTCGATTTGGGTGATGCTTCCCGTGGTTTGGGGTTCTATCAGCAAGCCTTAGAAATTGCACGGGAAACTCAAAATCATGACCTTGAATCGACTATTTTGGGGTATCTAGGCTATGCTTACTCTGGAATAAAAGATTACCAGAAAACAATCGATTATCATCAGCAAAGTTTGGCAGTTGCACGAGAGATTAATAATCCTGAATCAGAGATTTATGCTCTAAGAAATCTAGGAAGTGTCTATGAGTTTCTGAAGGATTACCAGAAAGCGATTGACTACTATCAACAAGCCTTAGCAATTGCACGAGAAACTAAAAATATTAACTCTGAATCGAACATACTGGCTGGTTTAGGCGATGCTTACAAATCCTGGAAAAACTACCAGAAAGCGATTGACTATTATCAGCAGGCTTTAGTCGTTGCCAAGGAAATCAAATATCAGGAGCGTGAATCGAGAATTCTATCTTTCGGGTTAGGCAGTGTTTACAACTCTTTGAAGGACTACCCGAAAGCGATCGCTCACTATCAGCAAGCTTTAGCAATTGACAGAGAAATCAAAAATATTAGCTTTGAAAAACAAGATTTAAGTGAGCTTGCAGACGTTTACAAGACACTACAAGACTCTCAGAAAGCACGAGATTATTACCAGCAGTCTGCCAAATTTAATTTAGAAATTCAAGGTCTTACTTGTGAATCATCTGAGGAGTATTCTCTTGGTGCAGCTCATCAATATTTGGAAGAATACACACAAGCGATTGAGTATTATCAGCAAGCATTGGTGATTGAGCGAAAAAGCAAAAATCAAGAATGTGAATTCAATACTCTGCTTTCTACAGGCGATACCTATAATGCCATAGAAGATAACCAAAATGCGTTTTCTACCTTTCAACAAGCCCTAGGAATTTCCCGCGAACTTAAAGACCGGGAAAGTGAGTTTAAGATTTTAGTCTGGGGTTTTGCCAAGGCTTACTATTTGCAGAAAGACCCGAAAGCAATTGATTACTATCAGCAAGCTTTAGCTGTTGCGCGGGAAAGCCAAAATCGCGGACAGGAAGCCCAATCTCTGACTTATATAGGTGATATCTACGATGAGTTCCTCAATGACTACCAGAAGGCAATTGATTACTACCAACAAGTCTTAGCCGTAGCGCGGGAAAGCCAAAATCGTATTACTGAATCTGACACTCTCAATCGAATAGGTAATATTTACTATAATTCCCTAAAGGAGTACCAGAAGGCAATTGATTACTACCAGCAAGCCTTAGCCATTGACCGAGACACCCAAAATCGTGACTATCAACTAACAAATCTGCGAAACCTGGGTAATATTTACAACTATCAGCTAGAGGACTACCCAAAAGCCATCGAGTACTATCAGCAAGCCCTGGCGATCGCACAAAATATTAGAGATGACGAACGAACCATCAGGATTTTAAGGAATTTGGCAGATGTTTCTAGTTCTCTCAACGACGAGCAGCGCGTCATTGCCTACTATCAGCAAGCTCTTAAAGTGGCGCGGGAAAGTGGCGATCGCGATTTAGAAAGGCGTACCCTGATTGAGATTGGTTATGCAACCTGGGGGAATTTGGGCAATTTGCAGCAAGGTATTGAGTACTTTCAGCAAGCCCTGGCAATTGCACGAGAAACCCAAAATCATCAGGGCGAAGGGAGTGCGCTTAAGGATATTGGAGCTTTATACAACGCTCTTGGCAACATCCCAAAAGCGATTGAGACGTATGAGCAGGCGCTAGCCATTGCGCGGGAAACGCAAGATCTCGAACTAGAAGGAGAGGCGGCGGCGCATCTAGCTGCCGCCTACGTAATGCTTGGGGATGCACACAAAGCAATAGAGCTAGCTGACCAAGCTTTGGCGATTGTCCGAGGTGAGCGCTCCGTTGATGGAAAAACGTTCAAGAATCGCGAACGGGAAGCGCTTGTTCTGAGTCAATTGGGTATTGCTTATCTTTATCAGGATGATTATCAGAAAGCCATCAAGTTGGAGCAGCAGAGCTTGACAATTGCACGGGAGGAAAAAGATCAGTACCTAGAATCGGTAGCCCTAGTTTATTTGAGTACAGCACGCCGATACTTGGCTGAATATCCTGAAGCTATTGAGTTAGCCCAACAGAGTTTGGCGATCGCTCAAGAGATCGACAATCCAATAGCACAAATGCCTCCACTCATGTCTCTGGGGAGTTCACATGCTTCATTGGGCGACTATGCCAAAGCGACCTCGTTTTATCAGCAACTCCTGGCGCTAGCGCAGAAATACCAAGCCCGTCCAACTGAAGGAACAGCGTTACTGTCGCTAGGAAATCTTTCCACCATTCAGGGAAATCCTCAACAAGCGATAGAATTCGCCCAACAAGCCGCCGTAGCCTTTGAGGAAAGCGAAAGTCCTGTGGCAAGAAGCTTGGCACTGGATTCTCTGAGCAGTAGTTACGCCCAGTTGCAGGATTATCCCAAAGCGATTGCAGCGGCACGGGAATTTTTGGAGATTGCCAGAAGCCTGAAAAATCAGGGACTTGAAGCCAATGCTTTGGCGAAACTCGGCTATCTCTACCGCAAATCAGGGCAAATCGAGCCAGCGATCGCATCTTACCAGGCAGCCCTAGCCGCCGACCCGACACCAGAAGTTCCGGGCAGTGGTTATGGGGTTCGGGCAGGGTTAGCCCGGATCTATCGCGATTTAGGGATGCCGAACGTGGCAATCGCTTACTATAAGCAAGCGGTGAGTGGTATCGAAGAAGTCCGGCAAAAAATTCAAGGACTGCCCCTGCCGTTACAACAGTCCTTTCTGCAAGCTGGTAAAAAAGATGACAAAATCGCCGATATCTACCGGGAGTTGGCAGACGTGTTGCTCTCCCAGGGACGAATTTTACAGGCACAAGAAGTATTAGAACTGCTGAAGGTACAGGAAATCCGCGACTTCACCCGGACGAGAGGTAAAACTGCAGAAGTCGCTTTGACTCCAATAGAGGAACAAATTCTCCAAGAAAACAGCACATTAATTGCCTTTGGTCAACAGGTTTATCAGTGCCAGCAAACTCAATGCAGTGAGTTAGATCGATTGCTGGATCAGCGTCAAGCCTTGGTTGACGACTTCAATCAGAAAATTCAGAGCATCGAACAAGAAATCCGCGATCGCCGCAGTAAAGACCCAGGCGGACTCGATCCTGAAGACTTTGGTCGCAAAGCCAGAGAAATCGTTGAAGCTGAACCTGGCACTGTACTGATTTATCCCTTAGTTCTCAAGGATAAACTCTGGCTGTTGATCGCATCACAGGGCGGTGTCGTCAAAAGCATTGAAGTTCCCGTTAGCGAACAGCAATTAGGAGAAACTGTCATCGAATTCCGCCACTTGCTGCGAAGCCCCTATAGGGGGACAAAACAGCTTCAAGAAACAAGCAAACAGCTTTACGACTGGCTGATTAAACCCCTCGAACCTGAACTAAAAGCGAATCAGATTCAAAACTTAGTCTTCTCCCTCGATCGCGTTACGCGCTACATTCCGATGAGCGCCTTGTTTGATGGCGAGAAATACCTGATCGAAAACTACACCGTTTCCACCGTGCTATCGGCTGACTTGACGGATATGCGCGATCGCCTACCTTCGGGAACGCAAAACACCTCTGTATTGGCACTCGGACTCTCTGATGCTGTTGCTGATTTCAATGCCTTACCTAATGTACCCGCCGAATTAGATGCGATCGTGCGGCACAACCCGACCGACACCCAAGGGATTTATTCAGGTCTCAAATTCCTCAATCGGACATTTGACTTTCGCGCCTTGCGGAATAATCTACCCGGTCACAACATTGTACACATTGCCACCCACGGTGAATTTGTGTCCGGTCGTCCCGATGAATCTTATTTGCTGTTGGGTACAGGCGAGAAGTTGGCAATTCCTCAGATTGAAACCTTACAAGAATTGGGGGACGTGCATCTTGTCGTCTTGTCAGCTTGCGAAACGGCTTTAGGAGAGGAAGGACAAGACGGCAACGAGATCAACGGCGTCAGCTATTATTTCCTCAATTCTGGCGCAAAGGCAGTCATGGCTTCCCTATGGTTGGTCAACGATGAAAGTACGAGCCAACTGATGCAAAATTTCTACAGCAACTTAGCGAAAGCGACAGCCCAAGTCCCGATGACGAAAGCCGAGGCATTGCGGCAAGCTCAGTTGAGTTTACTACGGGGTGATGCTCCGACGCCAGCAACCGCTAACTCGCGGACGAGTCTTGAAGCGGTTGGGCGAACTGACTCGAGCGATCGCGCCGTCCCGAGTTTTTCTCACCCCTACTACTGGGCACCTTTCATCCTCATTGGTAATGGTTTTTGAAAAGTCTGGTCGTAGAGACGTTCCGCCGGAACGTCTCTACAAGGTTATGCGGGTTGCTGAAAAAGGGGGTACACAACCCGGATTTGGTATGAGAAGGGGTTAGGGGATGTAGGCGTAGCCTTCGGTGTAGGGTGGGCTTGAAAAGGTGACATGCTCCCAAATCTTTTCTCCTGACTCCTGGCGCCCGATTTTCAAGTCAGACGCCCATGAACTTGCGTTCACAACGAAGGATGAAAATCTCTCTGTCTCCCCGTCTCCGTGTCCCCGCGTCTCCGTGTCCCCGCGTCCCCGCGTCTATTTTCAGATTAGATGTCAGCTTGGGTACTATTCTCCAAGGAGAGTGACTTTACTATAAATTTATCTGATTGTTAAGCTCTTCATCTTTGCTTTATTGAAAAGTAATGATGCAACGACTAACTTAAAAGAAGCAAAACGGTTGAATTCCTGACGGGGTGACAAACACGGGATTACCGCAATGCAGCTACCGATACACTCTTGGTAGAGTTTAAAAATTTAAATTTTTAACCATACTTGTAGAGTGCTTATGTAATTTCCGCAGCCTGACAGACGCCTAATTTACCAAGGTTCAGCGGCAGTCCTACCAAAATCAAAAGTTCTGGAACTAACAGAAACTTTTAAAAAGGTGATGAAGTCTCTAAACTTAAAGCTGCAACCTGTGTTAATAGGATTTCACCATGGCTTTACGTTGTTAGAGAGCATCAATTTAATCATTTAAGACAGTAAAAAATTAGGACATTCTACACCCTGAATCAACCATCTACCTGCTGAGCGCTACTTAAGGGTCATCACTACATTGAGGTTCTAAGTCAGGTGGATTTAATATCTTGTCCGGCGATGTTTCCAAACGTTTTTTACTTCGTCAAGTGAATTCTTCTCATCCCCATAC
>JAIUYC010000247.1 GCA_020216575.1 Coleofasciculus sp. S288
CTGATCGCGCCAGCATCGTCCGTTAAGCCAGTGCCTGTGACAGAACTGCCCATAGCCGGCAGGGTATTCGTGCCAGGAATGGGAATCATCATGGAAATGCCCATCAAGGCGATCATCATCCCAATCGTCACACGTCCGGGCAAGCTAGTGCAAATATAACTCAGACGAGGGCGGGACAGCATCTCAATTCGCTTTAACCAAGGCAGTCCCGTCTTCACAACCCCTTGCACTTGCTTGATTTCAATCGGATACTGACTGATCTTCTTGGGTAGCCAAGGGAATTTAGCGCCGACAATGAGTTGTAAGGCTAACAGAAGAAGCACCAACCCAAACGGAGTTGAGTAACCCGGAGCAGGAACTGGCAAGGCTGAAGGCAAGGAGAGGATAACGAACAAAAAACCAAAAATCCGCTCTCCAGCCAGTTGAAGCACTTCAGTCAACGTTACCTTTGGGGAGGAGCGTTCTTCCTCAAAAAAATAGCGTTCTAATTCTACAGAGAGTCTAGCCATGAAACCTCAAATCACAATGAGTAACACTTCCGGTAGGCTAAGAAAGCAAGAGGATTTGGCAAATGCTAACAAGTAGTAGCAGGGGAGGCAGGGAAAGCAGGGGAAGCAGGGGAAGCAGGGGAAGCAAGGGGAATAAAAAGTTCTAACTGGATGTTATTTTTGTTGTGGTGGACTAGAGCCTTCAGTTCCGAAGCGAGGTTCTCTCCCAGCGCTTACCCAGTTATAGGCTCGTCTTAGCATAACGATTCAATTAGTTAGATTTATTTACATAGCCAAATTTGCTCAACTCTATCAGGTTTTAGGGTTGATTAACATTGGCGGGTCTAAATCTTCATCATAAATTTGCAAATGTCCATAAGTTTAACAGCCGGATAGACAACGCCGTTAAGTTTAATCGCGATCGCCCCTCAGCTAGGATTAGCGTTGATAAATTACGAATATGGCTGATAAGAGCGTTTCCCAGTGGTTGCAGACATCGATTCTGGTTTACTCCGCGCTGATGATTTTAGCGATCGGTGCCATCATTGCAATTGTAAGCATCGCGCCTCTCTATAGTAGTCTCACAAAAGACCAGCAAAGAAATCTGTTTTTTGCCCTAAAAACCAGAACCCTGGTGATTGAGGAATACTTATCGAGGGCGAAAGATATCACGTTGCAAATTACCGATCGCGCGGCACTTCGCCGAACGTTAGAAACCTACAATCAGGGTGAGGTGATGTTGGATGAGTTAGTGAATTTCAGCCAACCCATCCTGAGAGATGCCCTCAAGCAATCCCATGATTTAGTGGGGATTAGCCGCTTGGATCGGACAGGTAAGCTTGTGGTTCAGGTGGGTTTACCAATATCAGAAGAATTTTGGTCGGCACTAAACGTAGAATCTGATCCAGTGATTTTGCCTGTACCAATTTCCCTGGCAGGCAAATCCTATTTGGTGGTGGGGACTCCAATTATCAACCGACAAGGGATGCGGGTAGGGACGGATATCGTTTTATTCGAACTCTCGCGTTTACAACAAATTGTGGAAGATTATACGGGTTTGGGAGAAACCGGAGAAACAATTCTGGGAACAATTCATCACGGACAAGTCCAGCTATTTTTCCCCCGAAGAAGGGTTCGGGGAGGTGATATCGAGAACCTTTCCAGAACTTCTGCCATTGGGTTAGCCATTGAAAAGGCGATTGAGAACAATGCTGGTATTTTCTCTCCCAAACAATCACGCGATCGCTCTGCGGTGATTGCCTATAGTCCGATTGCGGGCAGTAACTGGGGAATCGTCCTCACAATGAATCCCCAAGAGCTTTATGCTCCCGTTCACCATCAGATTTGGCTCACGGGTAGCGCCATATTAATGTCGATCTTGCTCGGCACTGGCGGTATGGTGCTAGTGCTGCGTCCACTCACGGGCAAGATGATTATTCATACGGACGAATTGAAGCGGTTATTGCAAGAAAAGACGGCAGCGTTGCAGGCGGAACTGAATCAGCGTCAGCAAGCTGAAGCCGCTATCCGGTTTCAGGCACACCTGCTGGATACGGTGGAACAGGCAGTAATGGCGACTGATTTGGATGGAGTCATCACGTATTGGAATCAATTTGCGGAAACGCTCTATGGCTGGTCAGCCGTGGAGGCAGTAGGGCGCAATATTATCGATGTGGTACTGACTGAGGCTTCAAAGCTTCAAGCGGCTGAGATTATGTCCCGCGTGAGTCGTGGCGAAAGTTGGTCGGGCGAATTGATCATGCGGCATCGAGACGGTACTTCCTTCCCAGCGATGGTTTCCGACTCGCCGATTCACGATGATCAGGAGCGGTTGATTGGTATTGTTGGCGTTTCTTTTGATATTAGCGACCTGAAACGAATTGAGGCAGCCCTACAAAAGGCGAATGAAGCGTTAGAACTCCGAGTGGAGGAACGTACTGCTCAATTAAGGCAGACAAACGAGCAATTGCACCTCGAAATTGCGGAGCGCAAGCGAGCAGAAGCCGAAATAAGGCAACTGAATGAAACGTTAGAAATCAAGGTGGCTCAACGCACTGCCCAACTAGAGGCTGCCAACCAGGAGTTGGACTCGTTTTCTTATTCAGTTTCCCACGACCTGCGAGCACCTTTACGGCATATCAATGGCTTCGCGAGTGCTTTAGCACAACAGCTCGAACGCAATGATGCGATCGCTGATCCGAAGGTCGCTCACTACTTACAGGCAATTCAGGATAGCACTACTAAAATGAAGCAGTTGATTGATGGATTGCTCACCCTATCTCATTTGGGGCGGCGACCACTGGACATGCATCCAGTGAACATGCGAGCCTTGGTTGAAAATGCGATCGCTCTAGTTCAGTCCCAAATTGCTGAAGGTGTTGAGCATTCTATTGAGTTTGAAATTGGGGACTTGCCTCCAGTCATGGGGGATGCCACGCTGCTTCAGCAGGTATTTAGCAACCTAATTGACAACGCTGTTAAGTTTAGTCGCGATCGCAACCCAACCCGGATTGCCGTTGGTACATTACAAGATGGCATCTTTTTTTTAAAAGATAATGGGATTGGCTTCACCATGGAATACGCCGACCAATTGTTTGGAGCGTTCCAGCGTCTGCATTCAGCAAAAGAGTTTGAGGGAACAGGCATCGGCTTAGCGATCGTGCAGCGAATTATCCACCGACATGGGGGCAAAATTTGGGCAGAAAGCCAACCCGATCAGGGAGCCACCTTTTACTTTCAACTCGCTCAAATTTCCGAGAGATAGATGTGGTAGAGGACGGCAAACAAGCCTTGCACGCTCTGCGAGACGGAAGCCTATTCATATTATGAGATTTCAGCAATCTCAGACAACAGTCCAACCCGAACTGCTTCCAAAGCAACCCCTCCACTTGCTGATTGTGGAGGATGTGTTTGCTGATGTAGAACTGATAACGCTGACGTTAGAAGCCGCTGGACTCGTCTTTACCTACGACCAAGCAGAAACAGCGATCGCTTGCCAGCAACTTTTGCGATCGCAAACCTATGATGCCGTTTTATCCGATTATCGCCTGCCCGGTTTCAATGGCCTGGACGTGTTGGAAATTTTACAGCAATCGGGGCAAACGATTCCCTTAATTCTGGTTACAGGAACATTAGGAGAAGAGGCGGCGGTTGAATGCATTAAAGCAGGGATGACCGACTACGTCCTCAAGGAACGGTTATTTCGCTTGCCCACGGTTTTAGCCAGAGCACTTCAAGAATTTGAATTACGTCGAGCTAAACAGGTGGCGCAGGAGCAAATTCAACGGCAAGCTTGGCGGGAGGCAACAATCAACCGCATCGTCCAAGCCATGCGAGGAACGTTGGTTTTGGAAGAGGTACTGCAAACGACGGTAGATCAACTCCACGAAGTCCTCCAAGTTAGTTGCTGTTTAATTTGCCAGTCAGGTTTCGACGAACAAATGAGGGCTTGCTACATTAGCCAAGCCACAGCAAAACGCCAATCGTTGATTGAAGCACATTGCAATTTTGCTCGATACTACCGGAAGCGGTTAGCGCGGGGAGAGTCAGTTGTTGTCGATCGCATTGATGCCAACTTAACCCTCAAACTTCAGAAAGCAGCTAGAGACTGCGACATTCGTTCCCTAATCGTTACCCCCCTGCTATACCAGCAGTCCTACTGGGGTGAAATTGCTTTGCACCAGTGCGATAGAGAACGGGAATGGACAGTGGATGAAGTCGCGCTTGTCACTGCCATTGCCGATCAGTGCGCGATCGCAATTCATCAAGCTCAACTTTACCAGCAAGCACAAACTGAACTCTCAGAACGCAAGCGGTTGGAGGGAATTTTGAGACATCAAGCCGAGCAATTAGTCCAGGCCAACCGCCTCAAGGATGAGTTCTTATCTGTCGTTTCCCACGAACTCCGCACCCCCTTGAGTACGATTCTGTGCTGGGCGCAGCTACTCCGCAACCGGAAAGTGGAAGACCCTACACTTAAAAAGGCGATCGAAGGCATTGAGCGGAGTGCCAAAACTCAGGTAAAAATTGTTAATGATCTCCTAGATGTCTCGCGGATTATGCAGGGCAAAATCGAGCTGAATCTTTGTTCTGTAGAGTTCATACCCATTATTCAGTCCGTCGTTGAGGAGATGCGTCCGACGGCTGAAGCCAAGTCGATTCAAGTCGAAACCGTACTCGATCCCTCAGTAGGCTCTGTTTTTGGTGACCCCAACCGCTTGCAGCAACTTGTCTGGAATTTACTCTCCAATGCAGTGAAGTTTACTCCAGTTGGGGGACGAGTAAACGTGGAGCTAATGGTGGTCAACTCTCAGTCGCAAGGGGCAACGAACAATCCCCCCTTTGCCAAGGGGGGTAAACAACGGACAACAAACAAGTATGCACAGCTACAGGTAAGCGATACCGGGATAGGCATTAGTCCTGGCTTTCTGCCTCATGTATTTGATCGCTTCCGGCAGGCAGACAGTACCATCACACGAGAATACGGAGGACTAGGATTGGGTTTAGCGATCGCATATCACTTAGTGGAACTGCACGGTGGTACTATTCGGGTCACCAGTGAGGGAGAAGCAAAGGGAACAACCGTTACAGTAAAACTTCCCTGTAAACAGCCCCACCCACAAGGGGACGGGGAGAGATAGCCCCCAGACCCCCATTTCTTTGTGAAACCGCGATCGCTGACCACTGACAACAGGTTATACCATTTTCCCAAATGCCTGCTACACATCACTCCCCGCGTCTTCGGGTCACCATCATCTGTAGCCAACATCAATGAAATTGGTATTACGTCCCAGACGTCCAAGAGTTCATGTACTCAACTTGGTCTGGCGTCAAGGTATCAATGACAATGCCCATGGCCTGCAACTTCAGCCGCGCAATTTCCTTATCTACCTCAGTGGGAATCGGGTGGATACCGGGTTCCAACTTGCCCTTGTTCTTCACCAGATATTCGCAAGCCAACGCTTGGTTAGCAAAGCTCATATCCATCACCGCACTGGGATGCCCTTCTGCGGCGGCCAAGTTAACTAAGCGTCCTTCGCCCAGCACCACAATGGATTTCCCACTCTGGAGGCGGTACTCTTGGGTGAATTTCCGCACTTCTCGGACTTCAGATGCCTTAGCCCCCAAAGCCTGAAGGTCAATTTCGATGTCGAAGTGACCGGAGTTGCAAACCATTGCCCCGTCTTTCATCACCTCGAAATGCTCTGGGCGAATAACGTGCTTATTCCCCGTCACCGTGATAAACAAGTCGCCTTGAGGTGCAGCGTCTGCCATTGGCATTACCCGGAAGCCATCCATCACGGCTTCGATCGCTTTGGTGGGATCGATTTCTGTCACAATCACATTGGCTCCCATTCCCCGTGCTCTCAGGGCGACGCCTTTGCCACACCAACCGTAACCGGCAACAACAACCGTTTTCCCTGCCAGCAGCACATTAGTGGCGCGGATGATGCCATCAAGGGTGGATTGCCCCGTCCCGTAGCGATTGTCAAAGAAGTGCTTCGTGTCGGCGTCGTTGACGTTCATCGCCGGGAAGTTCAACACCCCATCTCTAAACATGGCGCGGAGACGGACAATGCCGGTGGTTGTCTCTTCGGTTGTGCCGATGATATCGCTAATTTGGTTTTGCCGTTCTTTGACCAAGGTGGCAGTGACATCGCTGCCATCATCAATAATGATGTTAGGACGATGGTCGAGGGCAATTTGAACGTGGCGATGGTAGGTCGCATTGTCTTCCCCTTTGATGGCAAAAACGGGAATGCCATAATCAGCAACCAAGCTGGCAGCAACATCATCTTGGGTGGAAAGGGGATTGCTGGCAATCAGTACGGCATCTGCACCAGCATTTTTGAGAGCGATCGCTAAAT
>JAIUYC010000248.1 GCA_020216575.1 Coleofasciculus sp. S288
ATAGCCGCACTGGAAGCCATCGTTATCGATGAACGCCGCTTGCACCGGATGGAGGACATCACCCTTCGCGAGTCCTTCAATAGTGACAATCTCCTTGCCTTCTTGCATCACGGCGAGAGAGAGACAGGAGTACACTCGCTGTCCATCAACGAGAACCGTACAGGCTCCGCACTGTCCATGATCACAGCCTTTTTTACTGCCTGTAAGTCCTAGGCGTTCCCGCAGAGCATCTAGGAGTGTAACTCGTGGTTCAATGGTAAGCGATCGCTTTTCACCGTTCACGCTCAGTGTTACATTCATCTCGCCTGCTGGAGGGGATTGACTAGACTCCCCTTCCGGGGATGCCTTTGCCCGTTCAATTAATGAGGGAGCAGCGATTGCCGTCCCTGCTGCCGTCAGCGCCTGTCCTAAAAAATTGCGTCGGGTTGTTCCCTTCTTCCTTGCTTCATGGTGTTCCATCGATTGCACTCCTATCTTGAACCGGGCGGTTGTAGACACGATAGCGGTTACCCTACGGGAAGCCGCTCAGCGACAGCGAGTACACAAACAAAACTTGCCTGGAGCAGGTTACAAAACCTTGATTTTTGGTGAGTCCGCACAGGTAGAGTTAGTTTGTGTAGCCCCAGTATTCTATTGGAGAGGGTTTGGTGCAAGATGTCAGTAATGGTTTAAACACTTAAAAAAAATGAATTGCTCGTATGTATCTTACACCAAAAGCAGGGGAGAGCCGAGTTCGTTAGAGTTCTTCCTCTACCTTGGATGAGGGCAAATAGTTCTCGATCGCCTGACCAATTACCAAACCCAACCCCCCAAATCCAATTCCAATTATCATAATGTCTAACTCAACACTGCCATAAACAGCAAAATTGGGGTTGATCAGAGTCAAAATCAACACCGTTAACGCTGATATACCCCCCATAACCAACGACAATCTCACACTTCCTACTGCAAATGTATAACGTTCTATTTGAGTGAGTAGGTAGGCAACAAAAGGAATGAATACGGCAGCTACGTAGGCGGCATAAAAACATACAATCAAATTGATAATCTCGCCGCCTCTTACAGCAACAGCTAGAGCTAACAAGGCATTGATAACAGTGGCGAGTACCTGATTTAAAGTGGATACAGGTACAATATTGAAGTCCAAAATTGTCTTAGTCTGCACCCGTAATATACTGCTGCCAACTCCTAAAGCTGGAACCAATAAAGACCCAATTAAGACAATACCTAAAGGTTTGTCAGCACCACCTCCAATCCACGAGAGAATAAGGGGGAGTGTTTCTTTCCCATTGATGCTATCCGGCAAAATTCCTGCATGTTGGGCAGATACCACAACGGCAGACGGCAAAAAAGCAAGCAACAATAGCAAAATTGCCGCCAAAATACAACCCTGATAAAGGCTTTTCACGTCTTTTGCCTGAACGACAAATTGCTGGTACTTCATATCGATGAGAACCAGTAGAATTGTGGATACCGAAATGCCGATTAAAGAGGGTAGAGGAACTTGCTGGAGCGCTCCAACAAACTCAAGAGGCGATCGCAAATACTCCGGGAAACCATGCAACACCCACAGTCCATAAAGCAGCGCCAAAAAATTTACAACCAGTAACCCTCGAAACAGAAAACCGACTTTCTCGACTGGCAGCAAGGAAACAAGTGTAAACAAGAGTGCCAAACCCACCATGCTAGGCAGCACCGGAACGCCAAAAATTTTGAGGATAAAGGCTCCAGAAATCATCTGAACGGCTTCGATGCCAATCAGTGATGACCACGACATTAATCCTATAAAAACTTTTACGGGTTTCCCGTAGAAGTTTCCCAGCAATGTCCAAATTTGCTCGACTCGCGTCCAGTAAAACTTTGCCAGGAATAAAAGAGCGATTGTGCCTAAGCCAAGGCAGATGGCATAGAGACTACCAGCCGTACCGAGAGTTAATGCTTTCTCAGCCGTTCCCAAAAGAAACCCTAAGCCGTAATGCGCGGACACCAGCAGGGCGGCTAACGATAAGGCGTCTAGTTTACGGGTAAAAGGCATATTTACACCTGAGGGCAGCACATCAGTAACAAGGTACTTATTTCGATCGTATCTGGGCTGTCCTCTAAGTAGACTTGTGAGTTTCACTCTCAAGGATTAACCAAGTCTTTCCGTAACAGATGCTTAATAGTAGCGGCTAATTCTTGAGGGTGGCAAAGCTTGGATACATAGGCATCAGCGCTTCGTCTGTTAGTCCAGAAATAACGGCAATTTTCTATTTCGCTGGAGTACATTACCACAGGAAGCTTCTGGGTTTTCTCATCCGCCTTGAGCTGGTGACAAACTTCATAGCCATTCATCCGAGGCATGCTAATGTCTAGTACCACTAGATCGAGGCGGTGACTCTCCACGAGTGAGAGTGCTTCAATGCCATCATTAGCAACAATCACATTTAACCCCATCTTAGTGAGGATTTTAGAGACTATCAGCTGTTGAGCGAGATCGTCGTCTACTACCAATACTGCACCCATTGGTAAATTCCTATGCTATCTCTATCACTTAGTTTTTGTGATCTGACGACGAGTTATTGTGAAGAATGAGTGAAGAAGGATGAAGATTTTGCGATCGCACTTTTAGTTTTGGCTGGCAGGACTAGATACAATCGAGCTGAAAGCGATGCATAGTGCGGCAAACAGAAATGCGATCGCCGTCCACAACGCTCCTGCTGTTGGTGTCACTTTACCAAGCTGTACTATCAAAATTGAAGCGAGAGCTGTTGCTGCTCCCATTCCACCAAAGTATGAGCCAGTCCCCAAGCCTGCAAGCTGGAGAGGAACTTTACTGAGAGCGAAGGGAATTTGACTGATAAAAACTAGACCAAAAGTAGCTCCTAAAGCAAGGATGAGTCCTAAAGTTGGAATTGGAGTGCGGTTTAATAAGGACAGCCCCATCAATCCTGCGATCGCTCCTAAGCCAAGCAGCATTGCTCGATTAACCCCTAGTTTAATGCTCAGTTCTCCCAACGGAATGGCAGCAAGTGCTGACACCAGCAGAATGCCAGAAGCAATATACTCTGGACGAATGCCCCCTAGTTGAGCTGTCAAAATCTGAGGGACTATCCCCAGCAATACATTAATTTCCAAGCCCGCGCCCATACCCACCCCAAACAGCAAAATTAGAGGCAGGAAAGGAATAGCTAGCTGCGTATTCTCTTCAGGCAGGACAAGGCTATGTTTGGGCGTAGTTGAATACAGGCGTAATGCCCCAATCACCAAAGCAATTGCCCCTAGAATGAAGGTAGGAGATGCACCCAAGCGCTGAAATAAAACACCCAACAAAGGACCTAAAGCTCCCACTAACCCCAAGACAAAAATCAAAATGGCGCTGGCTTTGGGTAATTCTGCTAGGGGAGCGAACTGAATCAGGAGTGCGATCGCAGGCCCGCGAAATACAATCATTGCCATCACCCACACAGTCATCAGAACTGGCACTAGCCACCGCACTCCATTCGGCAAATTTCCTTGAATTAACAGCGCCAGAACAACGAAGAGCAATCCAGCCAGCGTTACCCCGACGCTAATCATCGGCAAACGGCAACCGACTCGACGCATAATGCGATCGGACAATCCTCCAACTAACGGTTCTAGCACTGCTCCAAGAAACCCTTGCACTATCCCTAACCAAGTTGCTAGTTCTACAAAGCCCAAACTCTTCAGAATAGTTGGCTGATAGAGTCCGTATGCCATAAAACTGAAAAGAATTGCTGCCAGTAAAGCCGCTAATCCCCAGACTTGCTGCCATAGGATAGCAGTTCGGTTAGTTGAGACTTGCATTTTTAGCCGGAGGAGAAATACAAAATACAGGAGTTCAGGAGTGCAGAATATCCCATAGATAAATCCAGGAGAGCTGCTCCTAGTTCTCTCAACCTTAAAACGGCTAGATTCCCTATCCGTCGCAGGGTAAGGAGGAAAGCCGCCAGCCGTTTTGTTCAGGGTTCATAGTTGATAGTTCAGAGCCATGAACCATGAACCATCAACCATGAACCATTTACCAATTACCCAACTATGAATTTAGACAGTAAGCACCCAAGAACTTCGGTTTTCCGCACTGATAAAAGCTGAAGGAACAATCTCAATTCCTACTCCCAGAGACTTGAACGTAGCGCGAATCGCAGCAGCGTGAGCAGATTCAGTAGAGCCAATACTTGCACCTGCGGTAATCAGAGCAGGAGTCTTTAGCCTAGCCACCTCAGTCGTATAGGCGATCGCTGCATCAGTTTCTAAGGCAAGTGCTAGCTTCGCAATATTGACATCAGAGTCTAAATTGCCTTCACCCTTGTCAAGGTAAGACGAGACATCATAGCTGGATTCTGCTTTAACTGGCATGCCACCCAAACTTTGAATGGCTGTGGTTAGAGCATCCCGATGCTTCATGTGATCGGATTGATTGCGGAGCGCTAGGGCTAATACAGCTTTGCCTACATCAGTGTTAGTGAGTTTACTAGCTGCAAAGTTATAAGCCCAGATTGCCTGATGTTCGTAATAAAGTGCATTGTTGAGGATATCAATATCATTTTTCTTATCCTCAGATGAGGCAGCACTGGCACGCTGGGTAATTACAGGGAATCCCAAAGCTCCAGCGACACCCACAACTGCTCCGGCTGCCAAAATCCCGCGACGCGAAAAATTTTTTGGGCGCTGATAGGTTAATTTAACCAACGTTATTTTCTCCTTCTCCAGTGAATAATTTCTAACTGCTCAATCAGGAATCTATAGTTGTATACGTTGATGGCTTAAGTTTGGATCTGTGAGACAGGAAATAATTTTTGGCGTGCGCTGATACCGAATTGCTCATCAACAGTCCTTTTTGCCGAAAATTTCCAGATTGTGGTAATGCTACCTGTTAAAGGAAAACAGAGATGTAAACCATGTAATACACAATGAACGAGTTGGGGATACTAGCTTTAAGCGCATTAGCAACAGGACAACCGCAACCTGCGTTGCCCATACCTCAGCCAAATAATCTACAAGCAATGCGATCGCACAGCGATGTTCAGCTTCTTGGGGTTATTCCAGCTACTTTAATAACACCGCCTGAATTCACTCCACCCAATTGGAGTCCTACTCGTCTTGAACCACCAGCCCCTCGTCTTGACAGGGGTAGCTCGGTTGTCAAACGCACCTCTACGTTCGAGAAATCCTTATTCGCCGCTGAAGACTCGTACATCAAAACAATTCTCAATTAAGTAATGACGAGGTAGTATAGAGATATCCAATTAACTTATGTAATGCAGTACGAAAACTTCTGTGAATTAGCAGCCCTCTACGCGCTCGACGTTCTCGACGAGCCAAATCGCTGTAGCGTAGAGGACGCGATCGCCAATTTCCCAGAGTTCGAGACTGAATTAGCAGAGTTTCAGGCTGCTGTTGCTGCCCTAGCCTACAGTGCGCCTCCCGTGCCAATGGCTGATAATCTGAAGGAGCGTTTGTTTCAACGCATAGGGAACATTACCTCGGAGCAAGACTCCACAACCGAATCGTCTTCGCCTCTTCTCATGTCAGTACCTGCCCTGAAGGAACGAGCCGCAGACGTGTCTTGGGAGCCTTATTCTATCCCAGGAGTTGCGATCGGCAACCTCTACGTGGATGCAGAGAAACGCGAGATTGCCTGCTTTGTTCGTGCAACGGGCAGCGTGCGATTTCCCAATCACCGTCATGCCGGAAGCGAGGAAATTGTTGTCCTTGAAGGCGATTTGGTGATTGATGGCACGAGCTACGGGAGTGGTGAGTACATTCACTCGATTCCAGGATCGGTTCACCAGCCAGAGACGTATAGTGGATGCTTGATCTTTTTACGCACGTCTCTTGATGATGAAATTATTATTTAGGGTTGAAACTCGAACTAAACGGTATAGCAATAGCAACGACTGGACTTAAGCACTCAGAGACAATCTATGCGATCGCAGGGTCGCTTATACTGAAGGACTGATATCGAAAACATCAGCCGCTATCAGACTCTGCATGAGGATATCGCTCCCTCAATGACAACCCAGCAATCCATAGATGAATCTCTACTCGTAGAGCGGATCACTAAACACGATCAAAGCGCCTTATCTGAATTATATGATCGCTATGCCAGGGTGCTATATGCTGTCGTCTTCAAAATTTTGGGTTCCGTTGAGGAAGCGGAGGAAATTGTTCTCGATGTTTTCTCTCAAGTATGGCGGACGGCTGAACGCTACGATGCGGCAAAAGGGCGAGTTGATGCCTGGTTGTTCACGCTCGCTCGAAGTCGAGCGCTAGATCGACTGCGTGCCTTGCAACGGCTCGCCAAGGCCGCAACTGCCTCTGTAGAGGCAGCAT
>JAIUYC010000249.1 GCA_020216575.1 Coleofasciculus sp. S288
TCTCATTTAGAAAGTGCAGGTCATCGGGATGAATCGTATTGAAGAAAAACTGGGAACCTGCTTGCCGAAGCTCCTCTGGCGTGTATCCCCATATCTCAACGATTTGCTGATTCACATAGACGTTGCACCCTGTGCTGAGGTCATAAATGTATAAAAGCTGTGGAGAAGCATTCGCGATCGCTTCGATGAAAAGCTTACTCTGGCGCAATTCCGCCTCGGCTTGCTTGCGTTCCGTCTGGGTTTGGTAATGGGTTTGGCATTCTCGCAGTTGGCGCTTGGTTTGGGCAAGAGCGAGGGTCAAACGCAGCGATCGCTCTAGGAGTGGAGCGCTCAATTGAGCATACACCAAATAGTCAGCCGCACCAGCCGCAAGTGCAGCGATGCCTGCTTGAGGAGTATCAACGAGCAGAATCACTGGGAACGCGCTACTTTGCTTCAGCACGACTTGCAGCCAATGATCATCACCCCCAACTTCCAGTTGGGCGTCAATTAAATAGACATCACACGCGCCGTGAGTCATTGCTGCCGCAACTGCCGCCCCAGTCGTTACCCAGTCTAGTTCAACCTGAATCGTCTCAATTTCCTTGAGTAAATCCCGAATTAAGCAGTAGTTCGCCTCACTGCGATCAACCAGTAGTGCCAAAAAAGGTTCGGAATCCATAGCGTTTCAAAACCCAAGGCGTGAGTTGCCTCGAATGCTCTTGAAAGGTACGCTCAATCTAAAGCTAGCTTTGTATGAGTTCTTGAATACCTGTATTTCTCACTTTAATCGCTGCTACTGCTGATTTTACTTTTGTTAAGGCGATCACAACATGGGGCATGGGGCGTAGTTATCAGTGTCAAGTCCCGATGACGACTCTGGCTATGAAGATTTAGTAGAGATTTAGAGTCCAAAATGAAGAGCCGCTAAAGATTCTTTTTTTTAACCAACCCTTAACCTTTTATTGGACTATCACTAGGTAGAGTAACCGTAGAATTACTGCTACTATCTTTAGAACGATTTTGCTTAACTGATTCATTCAAATCTGTAGCAAGGGCAACATTGAGCCTATTGTGAGATACCCAACACAACTCAAGACTTCGGCAAAGCAACTGGGAAATGGGCGATAAACCTGACAGCCTGCTTCGTAACGTCCGAAAGTGGCAACGCTTAAGGTACACCCTGGCTTAGTCCTACTGTTTTAGCTCAGTGCGGCATTTGACATCGCCCTGACACAGGACTCATTCGCCCAAAATTTTGCTCGCTCACACCATATATGATGCGTCAGCGTTCCCTTCGGGGTGGCTTTCTCGCTGACGCTCATTTCGACACTCGCAAGTTCGCTAACGCGGCGCTATTGCTTCGCGTCAAGCTATCGCTTCGCGTCATGTTTCACAAGAAGTGTAGTGAAGCGCCAGCGGAGTGTTACTCCATCGCAGCGACGAACAGCATTTGAGAAAGCACGATTGAGTTCACTTGGAGAAGCATTTACCATGACAATCAAAGTTGCTATCCCTCCAGTCTTAAACAGCTATCAGTTCTCGAATCTACCTGAACTGGGGACGACCCAAGCCGGTCAAACTATTCAACTGGGAGGCTTTTCCGGTCTAGCCTTTGAAGGGACAGCAGTGAACGGCAACCTCAAATTTATTGCCAACACCGACCGGGGACCAAATGGTGAGGCGGCGGGTTCTCTGCGTCCATTTCTGCTGCCTGACTTCGCACCAGAACTTGTCCGTTTTGAGCTTAATCCTAGCAGCGGTCAACTTTTAATTACCGAACGAATTCAACTGAAAGTATCACCGTCCCAGTTGCTTACAGGTTTACCAAATACTTCGATCGCAAGCGGGACTGGGAACACGCCTTACAACGACGAAATTCCCGTCGATTTGTTTGGAAATACGTTGCCCCTTGACCCGTTGGGCGGTGACTTAGAAGGTCTGGTCGTCGCTTCCGATCAAACATTCTGGATGGTGGATGAATATCGTCCGGCAATTTACCACTTCGACTCTCAGGGCGTTTTGATTGATCGATTTGTGCCAAAGGGGACGGCGGCAGCAACGGGGCAACCCGAGGGAACCTTTGGTACTGAAGTTTTGCCAGAAGTCCTCGCCCAACGCCGCCAAAATCGAGGCTTTGAGGCAGTAGCGTACCAGGATGGGAAAATTTACGCCTTTGTGCAAAGCCCGATTCGTAACCCTGCTTCGTTGAGCAACAGTACACTGAATGGCTTGCAGAACATCCGGATTGTGGAGTTCGACCCGGTTACCCAGAAAACTCGTCAGTTCCTGTACGTGATGGACAACCCGCCTGCCCCCGGAGAGGGTAACAGCCGTGCTGACAAGATTGGTGATGCGATCGCAATCGGTAACGGTGAGTTTCTAGTTGTGGAACGGGACGACGATGCGATTGACAGCGACCCGCTCAGCCAGATTGAAAAGAAAGTCTATCGCTTCAGCCTGGATGACGCAACCGATATATCGAATTTTTCAGATCCAATTGATCTTGGCAATGGTGTTGTGAAAACCGTTGACCAGATGAGTGCGACAGAACTTGCGATCGCAAGCATCCAATCGATCAATAAAGTGCTGCACGTCGATTTGGCTACCGCAGGCTACAACAGTGTAGAAAAAGTTGAAGGTCTGACAGTCATTGACGCTGACACCATCGCACTCATCAATGATAACGACTTCCAGGTTGCCAACATCACAATTGACAACTCAACGGGAACATTTATCCCCGACCCCAATCCAGAAGCTATTGTTCTCGGACTAATTACCACACCCTCTGCTCGCTTGGACAATTCCATTGTCGGAACCAATGGTAAAAACTCACTCTATGGAACGGTCGCTGATGATTTCATCTACGGTCTGGATGGTAATGACAAACTCTTTGGGAGTGAGGGCGAAAATAAGCTGTTTGGGGGCGCAGGGAACGATACCATTTATGGCGGTTCCCGTGATGACTTAATTTATGGTGGGTCGGGCAAGGACACCATCTATGCCAGTGAGGGCAACAATACTATCTACGGTGGCTTTGGCAATGACACAATCTACTCCGGTTCTGGCAACGACTGGATTGATGGTGGCACGGGCAAAGATACCATCTGGTTAGGTGGCGGTCAGGATATTGTTGTCTTGGCAAAAGGCTTTGGAGTTGATACCATCAACAATTTCCAAGACGGTCAGACCAAACTCGGTCTGGCGGGTGGCTTGACGTTTGCAGAGTTGAAAATCTCTCAGGTCACCGGCGCAACGCTGATTGAACTTGTCAGTAGTGGCGAAGATTTAGCGCGTCTCTCCTGGGTACAGGCTAGCAACATTACCGAGAGTGACTTCGTAATTGTTTAGAGCGATCGCAATTCCTAGAACACAGAGTTGATAGTTCTCGCGCCATGAACCATCAACTATGAACCATAAACCATCAACAGGGCATCCTCGCCGCCCTTCGTGAACATCCTACTCATCTTCAATACTTGCAAAAGGAAGTTTTCAATGACCATCACGCTTTCTCCCCTTGGTACATATACAGGTAGCGGTGCTGAGATTCCAGCGTTTGACCCCATCACCCAACGCATATTTGTGGTCAATGGCACCAGCACGCTGGATGTTCTGGACACCAGTAACCCCGCCAATCCAACACTAGTCACAACCATTGATGTCTCAGCCTTCGGCATAGCGAACAGTGTTGCACTGTAGAATGGGCTAGTGGCTGTGGCAGTGGAAAATGCCGATAAGCAAGCCCCTGGAACCGTTGCCTTCTATGACATTGATGGCAACTTCTTGAATGCTGTCACGGTTGGGGCGTTGCCCGACATGCTAACCTTTACGCCGGATGGCAAAAAAATTCTAGTTGCCAATGAGGGAGAACCGAGCAGTTACAACCAACCTGATTCCGTCGATCCGGAGGGTTCGCTCAGTCTGATTGACATCTCCAAGGGAGTGCTGAATCTGACACAGAGCGATGTCACTACGGCTGATTTCACCGCCTTCAACAGCCAGCAGTCAACGCTCATTGCTGAAGGCGTGCGGATTTTTGGACCGAATGCCACAGTTGCTCAGGATGTAGAACCAGAGTTCATTACCGTTTCTAGTGATTCCAAGACGGCTTGGATTACATTGCAAGAGAACAATGCCATTGCCGTGCTCGATATCGAGAGCGGACAGATTACGGATATCAAGCCTCTAGGCTATAAGGATTACAATCTTCCTGGCAATGGGTTGGATGCTAGCGATCGCGATAGTGCCATCAACATCCAAAATTGGCCTGTATTGGGAATGTACCAGCCAGATGCGATCGCGTCCTTCACAATCAACGGTGAAACCTATCTAATCACCGCTAACGAAGGCGACAGCAGAGACTATGACGGTTTCAGTGAAGAGGAGCGGATTAGAAATCTCAGCCTTGACCCAAACACCTTCCCCAATGCGCTGAAAGATAATACTGCATTGGGTCGGTTGCAGGTAACGACTACGCTTGGTGATCCCGATGGAGATGGCGATTTTGACGACCTCTATGCCTTTGGGGCTCGTTCCTTCTCCATCTGGACAGCTCAAGGCAATCTTGTCTTTGACAGTGGCGACCAGTTCGAGCAAATCACCGCCGCTCAAGTTCCGTCGCTGTTTAACTCCGATGGCACTAGTGACACCTTCGACACCCGCAGCGATAATAAGGGACCGGAACCCGAAGGTGTAGTCACAGGAGTCATTAATGGTCGCACCTATGCCTTCATCGGATTGGAACGCACGGGCGGTGTCATGGTCTATGACGTAACTAACCCCACTAGTCCTGCATTTGTTCAGTACATCAACTCTGCAAGTGACATTGCTCCGGAAGGGTTAACCTTCGTGTCTGCCGATGAAAGTCCCACCGGTAAGCCGTTACTGGTTGTGTCCCATGAGGTGAGTCAGACTACCACGACTTACGAGATTTCTACTGCATCGGGTCGAGGTTACAAACCTGTCATTAATGGCACGCCTGGGAACAATACCTTAAACGGTGGAAATTTTGGCGAGATTTTCTACGGTTTTGAAGGCAATGACAGGATCAATGCAGGCGAGGGTAACAATAACCTTTATGGTGGGGATGGGAATGACATTCTCAACGGCGGTGCAGGGAACGATATTGCTAATGGCGGGAACGGTAACGACCGGATCAACGCCGGTGAAGGAGACAACCTGCTCTATGGTGGAGCAGGGAACGACCGATTAAATGCTGGCGCTGGCGATGATGTGATTTACGGTGGAGCTGGTGACGATAGGATTTCAGCCGGTGAGGGCGTTAACACAGTCTTTGCCGGTGATGGAGATGATCTGATTTACGGCGGCTCCCAAGCTGATTTTATCGATGGTGGAGCAGGTCGCGATCGCATTTTTGCCAGCGAAGGCAATAATATTATCCGAGGCGGCGCTGGTAACGATATTATCCACACTGGCTCTGGCAATGATTGGATTGATGGAGGTGCTGGCAATGATATTCTCTGGCTTGGCGGGGGTCAGGATATGATTATTCTGGCGCAGGGTAATGGCGTTGATACCATCAACAACTTCCAAATCGGTCAGACCCAGCTTGGTTTATCAGGGGGTTTGTCCTTTGCAGCTCTAAACATTACTCAAGTCAGGGGCGCAACACTGATTGAAATTGCCGCAACAGGCGAAGACTTAGCACGTCTAAATGGAATACAAGCGAGCAACATCCAGACTAGCGACTTCGTAATCGTTTAAACTGCCCAGATAGGGGAAGGCTCTCTCTTCCCCTACTTCGATTTATCTCAGATTTCGCACCTCAGGACTTACGCAAATTTACCTCTAAATCACCATTCGTAGGGACACGGCAATGCCGTGTCCTACCAGATTAGGACTTACGCACAGATGCTACGCAGAGTAGGGGCGAGGCATGCCTCGCCCCTACAGATGGTGGTTCAAAGGTAAATTTGCGTAAGTCCTAACCCAAAAGAGCTGGCAAGCTTATCGAATCCTATCTCGCTCGTCAACGATAAATACCTCTGCCTCATTATCGCCTTCTAGGTCGATCGCTTCAGCATTAACTTCTCGGCGTTCGGCAACAACTTCTCGCTCTGCCACCCGTTCACGCCTTGGAGCAGCTCCAGCGTCTACAAGATCAGGAGCATCGTAGATGCCAAATTCTTCAACATTGCGATCGCGCATGATATCTTGGACGCGACGCAGATCATTTTCAGTTCCACTCACCATCAACAAATAGTCGCCCGCCTTAATACGCTCGTTATACACCTTGGCTCTCTCTTCAGGAATACCCATCCCAACCAAGGCTCCAACAATACCGCCAGTCGCCGCACCAATTCCGGCTCCTGCTAGAGTCGAGGCT
>JAIUYC010000250.1 GCA_020216575.1 Coleofasciculus sp. S288
CCTCTCCGGCACTGATGTAAATTTAGTTACCTTCTCCGGTGGAGAGGGCAATGATACTCTCGACGGTAGTGCCACGGCGGTACGCTTGGTTGCCAACGGGGATGCTGGAGATGACTACCTGACTGGTGGTGCTGCTGATGACCAGTTCCGGGGCGGTGATGGCAATGACACGCTCGAAGGGGGTAACGGGAATGATACCTTGATTGGCGATCGCGGTGCTGACACCTTCAAGGGTGGCAAAGGTGACGACCGGATGATTTGGAACAATGGCGATGGCAGCGACCTAATGAGTGGTGGTGAGGGCATCGATGTTGTTGAAGTGAATGGGGCTGCCCTTCAGGGGGATGACTTCGTCCTGGCAGCACAAGACGGGAAAGCAATTTTCGATCGCATTAACCTGGTTCCCTTCAAGCTGACGGTGGACACGTCTGAGGAGTTTGAGGTCAATGGCGGTGGCGGTAACGACCGATTAGAAGTCAAAGACCTTTCCAGCACTGACGTGAAAGTCGTGACCTTCTCTGGCGAGGCTGGGGACGATACCCTTGACGGTAGCGCTGCCACAGGTCCGTTGGTTGGCTTCGGTGGTGCGGGTAACGATGTCCTGATGGGTGGCGCTGGCGATGACTTGCTCGTTGGTGGAGCTGGCAGTGACATTCTCATCGGCGGGGGTGGTAACGATACCCTGATTGGGGGCATTGGTGCTGATGAATTCACCTTCCAAGGTGGAGGCTTCAATGCAGCGAATATGGGAGTCACTACAATCTCTGACTGGACTGCTAACGAAGACAAGATTGGTCTATCCAAGATGACCTTTGCGGCTCTCACGAGTACTCAGGGAGATGGATTCAGCAGTGCCAGTGAGTTTGCCATCGTGGCGGATGATGCTCTGGTAGCTACCAGTGGTGCCTACATTGTGTACAGCCAAGCCACAGGCAACTTGTTCTACAACCAGAATGGCAGTGCTGAAGGCTACGGAACAGGTGCTTGGTTCGCTGCAATTGAAACTGCTCCGACAATTTCGGCGGCGGACTTCCAGATTGTCGTCTAACATCACACAATGAGCAAAAATTCTGTAGAGGCGCGACATATCGTGTCTCTACAGTGTGTGTTGAGGAGATTGCCACACCTCCTTGAGAGTATCAAGAAACGCAAAGACAGCTCTCGGTAGAAGAGAATTTGCCAATATGGTTACTCCAATAACTCGCTCTAGTGACACAGGTAAACATTTAACCTGTATTCCTTCTGGTATAGGTTCGGCTGTCAGTCGTGCCATCACTGTTGCCCCCAATCCCTGCTTGACCATACTGAGAATGGTTGAATCTTCTCTAACCTCGTAGTCAACCTTGAGCGTCTGGCCAAAACATAACAAATGGTCGCGCACTGTCTTATTGTGTTGGGGACTGCGGAGATTCATAATCATCGGGTAGGATGTCAATTGTTCCCAACTCAGTGAGGCATTTTCATCAAGCGCTCCGGGCGGCAGTAGTGCCACAAACTCATCCCGGAATATCTCCCTGGTTTCAAACTCAGGGGACGCGGGTAGGGATGTAAAGCCTATCTCTGCTCGACCTTCTCGCAGTGCCTGTTCTACTTCTGCATAGCGATCGCACTCTACAATCACAACACTAATCGCTGGAAATTTCTTCCGAAACTGAACAATAACTTCTGGCAGGATGTGAGTAGAAATACTGCGAACGGAGGCAACTCGAACTTGTCCCGTTTGTAACCCCTTCGCTAAGTTGGCTTTTTCCCGAATAGCCCCCAATAATTGCAGAATTTGACGCGCCTCCTGAATAATTTGCTCCCCGATAGGCGTCAGCGTTGCGCCTTGTCGCCCTCGGATCAGCAGCACAACTCCCAACTCTTCTTCTAAAGTTGCGATCGCATGGCTGATAGTCGATTGAGATAGCCCCAGTTGTAGCGCTGCTGCACTGAAGTTACTATGGTCTGCAACAGCGACTAAAGCCCGTAATTGAGAGATTTTCAACTTACAATCATTGATTTCATTCATTGAGGCGAGAAGAGTCATATCTAAAGGAATACACACAATCCAAAACCCTAATCCATCGATTCTATCGATATAAGTTATCTATGGGATACTTTGATTTGGAATTAAGCCATTAGTAAACTGCTGTTTTAGGTGATACCGAGGCATTTTATTGCCCACAGGTGAAGCTTTAGCTGTTTTTCTCACTGAAACTTCTATAAAAAAGATTAAGCCGTTGCACCTACAAGTTGCATTGTGGTAGATGGAAAAAATTCGACACTACCTAGTTTCGCCATTTTTAATTCTTAATTGCTTAGTATCATTACATAATTCCAACAAATAAATGGATTTAATACTTGCTCTATTGTTTTCATTTGCTATGCTGCTCTTCAGCATCATCAAGGGGTACTTTATTGCTTACCCACTTTTGCTGTCTCTAGGACTATTCACCGTTGTGCTTATGCGGAGAGGATTTCCACTTAAGGCGTTAATGGTAATGGGTTTCGCCAGCAGTCAAAAATCATTTGCCGTCCTTAGCATTCTGCTGTTGATTGGAGCAGTGACAGCCATTTGGATAGCAGCAGGAACTGTTCCTGCTCTCGTTTACTATGGAATCCAACTACTCAATCCTCAGTATTTTATCCTTTCAGCGTTTATCCTAACCAGCCTCGTCTCTATGCTGCTTGGCACTTCTTTTGGAACTGTGGGTACTATAGGAATTGCATTAATGATTGTGGCAAAAGAAGGAAATATTAATCTTCACTTGACTTCAGGAGCTATTATTGCGGGAGCCTATTTGGGCGACAGGTGTTCTCCTATGTCCTCTAGTGCTAACCTTGTTGCTAGCCTTACTGGAACTAAGCTTTATAAAAATATACGAAACATGCTGATGACAGCTTGGTTGCCGTTAATGGCTTCTATCTTGCTTTATTGGCTTTTCTCAATAAACAACCCCGTTCAAATAAATGCTGAAAATCTAATTTCAAAAATTCCCATATTTTTCACTCTTAGTTTTTGGGCTTTACTTCCTGCTTTAGTTATCCTAGTTTTAGCAATTTTGAAAATAGATGTGAGAATTTCTTTGCTTTTAAGTGTTGTTGCTGGCGTAGCCATAGGAGTACTCCTTCAGAATTATTCATTACTTCAACTTCTAAAGGTTGCTCTACTTGGATTTAATCTAGAATCAAAAACTGATTTAGATATTATCTTAACGGGTGGCGGCATAGTGTCCATGGTAAGAGTTACAGTCGTTGTGCTTCTCTCAACTACTCTTGCTGGAATCATTGCTGGAACAAGAACACTAGCCGTAGTTGACAGTCTTCTCAAGAAAGCTTCGTCAAGAAGTCATTTATTTTTTATCACAACTCTAGTAAGCTTAGCTTCAGCAGCATTCGGCTGTACTCAAACGATCGCTATTATTATGACTCAGCAGTTAGTGAAAGAAAAGTACGAACAAGAGCGATTAAATAATTATCAATTAGCAACGGATATTGAAAACACGGCTGTTGTGCTTGCACCCTTAATCCCTTGGAACATTGCTGGACTCGTTCCAGCTAATATTCTGATGACTGACTCTGGATATATTCCCTATGCTTTCTATTTATATTTAATCCCCTTGTTTCATTGGATGTTATTGAAGCTGGCTAAGTCGAGAGGAGTGAAACTGTTCTAAACCGCAAGACAGTGTTGAACCCCAAATCAATATAGAGTTTCTCGGTTGACTCAGATACATCTAGATTCACGATTCGTAGAGGCGGGTTTCACCGAGATATTTGCTTCCCACGGCTCAATCGGATAAACCCGCTTCTACTCCAATCATGTGAGAACCGCTATATTTTAGCACTACAAGGTTTTATAAGTGAAGAACAAGCGTGAGTTTATGAAGAACAGACACCTCTCAATTCGAGATGCAAAACGAAGTGACATTCCTATAATCATGGAGTTCATCCGTCATAAGGCTGAATTTGATGGGTGTCTTGAATCGGTAGAGGCAACTCCGAAGAAATTAGAAGATACGTTATTTAGTGAAAATCCTCTGGCGTTTGTTCTGTTGGCTGAACTTGATAAGAAACCCATTGGGTTTGCTACCTATCATAGAATCTACTCTACTTTTCTTGCCCAACCCGGACTATGGTTGGATGACTTGTATGTCATAGCTGAATATCGAAGTAATAGAGTTGGTGAAGCCCTGATTCAATATTTATGCCAAATAGGGCAGGAGATAGGTTGTGGCAGAATTGATTGGACAGTTGCTGCAACTAACGCACGCGCTATCAAATTTTATGAACGAATGGGCGCGAAACTTATGCAGAGGACTAGATTATGTCGCTTGAACAGTGAGGCGATCGCAAAATGCGCTTATCTTTTGCCCTCCATTAAGTTGGGAGAGAGGAGCAATGTTGATTGGTGAGTCTTCTTCTGTAAGTGCGATCGCTGAATGTAGACATATGAGTAAAAATTTAAGTACAGCTAGCATAATTTAAACCAACAATGCAGATTACCCAATGTCTTCATGCCGCCGTTCTGGTTTCGGATTTAGAAAAGGCAGAGCACTTCTATGGCAATATTTTGGGACTCTCCAAAGTTGAGCGATCGCTCAAATACCCCGGTGCTTGGTATCAAGTAGGAGATTTTCAAGTACACCTCATTATTGACCCCAATGCCGCCAGAGCGCTACAAAATCCAGAAAAATGGGGACGTAACCCACATATTGCCTTCGGTGTCGCTAACCTAGATGAGGCGAAGGAGCGACTGCAAGCACACGGGTATGAGTCACAGTTGAGCGCATCCGGTCGTGCAGCTTTGTTCACCCAAGATCCCGATGGTAACATCATCGAACTAAGCCAAACATTAGTTAATTAATCATCTTGAACTCCTTTCGCTATCACAGCTAAAAATCGATTTTTCAAATTTAGGCGCTTGCTTGTACTAAAACCAAGAGTACCCAAAAAGGGTACTGTAGGGCTTCCCATAACTGTGACATCATCCTAACTGTGGTCACCAAAACCACCAGGACTGAAACACTGTTCTCAAGTCCGGCACTTAACAGTTAAATTCAAGTGAGAAAAAATCATGCAGGGAGCACACGCAAACGGCAAAGAAATTCGGCAGAAAATTCAAGCCGCTTCAGCTACAACTCTTAAAAAGTTGCCTGCCGAGCGCATCGAGCGATCTTCACAGGAAACTGCTGGTTTGTTTTTAACACAAGTTAGTAAACTCCTAGAAGAAGGAACGCAGGCTATGACTTGGAGTGATGAGCAACTTGAGAGCTTTACTCTCCAAACTGCGCTGCTTCGTCTCGGCTTTGAAATGGGCATACAGTATGGCGATAGTTCAGCTACCGAGCAAAAGCTAAAAGCTGATGTAACGCCGATGGCTACGAATCCGTCTTGCTCTTTTGAGTGTAAGCGGCTCCGAGACGAATGTCTCATTAGTGAATGTGCACATGACACTAGCTGGCCCTGTTTCTGTTGCGTTCCTTGCAATACAACTTGGTTAGCTTGTTTGGCTGGTTGTGTAGTGGGTTAAAGCTTTAAGTATTGGTGGTTTAGAGACTTTCTTTGCGTAAGTCCTGACCTAAAATCAAATGTAGATGAGCGATCGCATTCGTCCGAAGGTGCGATCGCTTCTCTGCTTAAAGACTCAAACAAAAAATTTAAAAAAATTGGGGTTTAGCTCATTTCGTTCATGAAAATCATTGCCTACCTGTATAGCGATCCTCTACTCGACCCCCCACCAAATCAAGTCATTTGGGGATGGGAAGTGCATCAAGTGTATCAAGACTTGGGAGGGCGTCAGCAATTGCAGCAATTATTGGCAGATTGTAAAGCCAAACCCGTAGATTACTTGTTAATCCGGCGTCTCGATGAACTGGGTGACTCGGTGGAGGAAATTAGCAATTGCCTTTCTCAACTCGAAGCCCTCGGTATTGAAATCATTGCCACGGAGCAATCCTACAGTTCCTCCGAATTCACCAAGACTGAGGTAAGTGAAATCCGGGCAAATTTATTCAAACTCCTCAGTGAAATACAAACCTACCAGCGCCGCCGCCGCCTCCGTCAAGGACATGCCCGCAATCGCCTCAAAGCCCTACCTCCGCCAGGAAAAGCCCCCTATGGCTACCGACGTGGGAAAGATGCCTACATTATTGATCGCACTACTGCTCCCGTAGTCAAGGATTTTTTTGAACAGTTCCTACTTTTTGGTTCCTTGCGGGGAGCAGTTCGCTATCTAGAAAAAAAGTACAATAAAAAAATTTCGGTCTCCACCGGGCGTCGCTGGCTCACCAATCCTATCTATCGAGGAGATTTAGCTTATCAAAACGGT
>JAIUYC010000251.1 GCA_020216575.1 Coleofasciculus sp. S288
CTAACTCTTCAAGCTCCCCATTAACTAAATCATCATCCACCGGGATTTCCACATCTTCGCTTGTACTGCTTAGCTCGAAGCCGAAGGCAGGCGTTTCGTGGTCGAATTCTTCTGTGTCGGCATAGAAAGGAGTGGCTGGCATAATAATCTCTTAATTACGACCGATGACTGCACTTAATAAAAAGTGCGTCTCAACTTACTACTAGAGTTCCCACCCTTGATGACCGGAGAACAGCGCTTATATTTTTTTACGGTTAGGGGTTACCCATTCAACTGGTAGTTCCTGCCCGTAGCTGCTGCTAGCGTGTTGGTTCAGTCTCAACCGCGACATCAATTCGGCATTCCCTGAAAATCTGTCTTAGGGAGGATGACTAAACTTCTCCTATAGCAGCTAGTATAAGCCGATCACTCTTTTGGGCTAGTGACCTTGGTCAAAGGCTATGTTAATCTTCATCACCCGTGAGGTTGATTCCTGAAGAATTGCCTAAATTGAAGAGAAAAACTTTGAAAACACTCCCTAAAACCCCCACTGAGAGTTCAAGAGGGAGGAGTAGTGCGCCACGACGTAAGTAGAATCTTATTCTACTCCGGCTTGGTCTCGCGCAACATTAAAGCTTCAACGGCAGCTTGCGGCGTAATTTCTCTCTTGAGCAAGCGATAGACTTGGTACGTGATCGGAACTGAAAGCCCTTGTCGGTTCGATCGCTCGATTAGCACCGACGTAGTGTTGACTCCTTCAGCTGTTCCCTCTAGCTGTGCCAGAATGTCTGGGAGTGCTTTACCCCGAGCCAATTGGTAACCTACTTGATAGTTGCGACTGAGATTGCTGTTGCAGGTGGCAAGCAAGTCACCCAGTCCTGACAACCCATAGAACGTTTCCGCTTTAGCGCCCCAATCAACACCGACTCGGATAATTTCAGTCAGTCCACGAGTAAGGAGAGCTGCTTTGGCATTCGTTCCCAACTGCAAGCCGTCACAGGTACCTGACGCGATCGCCATGACATTCTTCAGCGTACCACCTAGTTCGACGCCAAGAGGGTCGGGATTGGTGTAAACCCGGAAATTTGGGGAAGTAAACGTCTCCTGTACTATCTCAGCGGCTTTAGCGTCAGTGCTGGCAACAACCGTTGCGGCTGGGAGTCCTTGTTTAATTTCTTTAGAAAGATTAGGACCGGAGAGAACAACTACTGGATTTGAGGGAAACGCCGCTTGCCAAATTTGCGAGGGCGTTTGAGTTGTCATCAAGTCTAAGCCTTTCGTCGCAGTGATGAAAATTTTGTCAGGAGAAATTGATAATGACTTTAACTGAGATACCACAGGGTTAACGCCTGCCATAGAGACGGCGGACAGGATAATACTCACACCCTGCAAAACATCTTCTAACCGCTCTTGGCTCCGACGCGACCACGAACGAACGTCATGACCGTTTTGAGATGCCAACAGGCTGAGGGCTGTCCCCCAGACACCAGCTCCGATAATGGCGATTTTGGTCATTGGTCAGTTGTCAGTTGTCAGTTGTCAGTGGTTAGTTGTTAGTTGTCAGTTGTCGTTCTCACCCCATCTCCCCCTCTCCCCATCTCCCCGTCTCTATTTATCGGGGATAGCGCTTGATTAACTCTCTGACTTGCTCGGCGTGATAGGAACTGCGAGTCAGGGGAGAGGAGACGACTTGCAGGAAGCCTAAGGATTCACCGTACTCTCTCCAAGCGTCAAATTGGGCAGGTGTGATGAAATTTAGGACGTTCAAGTGTTTTTGGCTGGGTTGGAGATATTGTCCGATGGTGAGGATATCGCAGTTGACGGAGCGCAAATCTTGCATGACTTCGCGAACTTCAGGATCAGTTTCTCCCATTCCCACCATTAAGCCAGATTTGGTGTAAATCCAAGGGGCGGATTCATGGACTCGCTTGAGGAGTTCGAGCGATCGCTCATAATTTCCTTGAGGACGCACCCGCCGATAGAGTCGGGGGATGGTTTCTGTGTTGTGGTTGAGGACTTCTGGTTTGGCTTGGATGATTGTTTCTAGGGCGTCCCAGTTGCCACATAAGTCAGGAATTAGCACCTCAATTGTAGTGTGAGGGGAAATAGCGCGAATTGCTTCGATGCAGCGCACGAACTGAGAAGCTCCCCCGTCGGGTAAATCGTCCCGGTTGACGGAGGTGATCACCACATGGTTTAAGCCGAGACGCCGGACTGCTTCTGCCAAGCGTGTCGGTTCACTAGGGTCAAGGGCTTTAGGCTTTTTCTCAAAGTCTATATCACAGTAGGGACGGGCACGAGTTCAAGCGGGTCCCATAATCAAAAAGGTGGCGGTTCCAGCGTTGAAGCATTCCCCGATATTAGGGCAAGAGGCTTCCTCACAGACGGTATTGAGCGCCAAATCTCGTAAGATTTCTTTAACGTTGCCGACGCGCTGCCACTGAGGCGCTTTGACTCGCAACCATTCTGGCTTAACTACCACTGCTGGAAAAGCTCCCTCTGAAGTTACACAGTGTTATTAATCCTAGCAGCAAGGGGCTAGTTGCTGACATGACGTGCTAGCTTGGATTGGTTATTAGTCGTTCGCTCGTAGCTGTATCGGGATGTAGCGCAGTTTGGTAGCTCATATCTTGCACCTGGCGGTTGAAACCGCTCAGCGACAGCGAGCACACACAGGCTGGCATTAGCAGCCCATAGCTGGCGTTAGCGTGTTCGTCAGCTACAGATCAAGCAGCCGCCGATCAAAAGGAAGGGTAAGCCGAGGAACAAACCAAGCCCCGGAATTAGAAAGGTAGGAATGCTGCCGAGTAATATAAATACCAATCCCGCAAGAACGCGCAGCGGCTTGGTTAAACACCAAATCAATTTCAGCATGGTATCACCTCTAAAACATTCACAGCAGGTGTGGGAAATTACTAGCATCTTAGAGTCCCCTTGATATCTGCCTCATCCCTCTATTTGGGTAAAATCTGCCAGTTATGCTACATTAGGGAATTATCGGGATGTAGCGCAGCTTGGTAGCGCACTTCGTTCGGGACGAAGGGGTCGCAGGTTCAAATCCTGTCATCCCGATTTATAAAGAAAACCCTCTGCCTAGAACTACTTCCAGTCTAGGCAAGGGATTCATTGAAGCGAGAATTCTAGGCGAGGAGAGCCATGGAGTGTCAATTACGACCTTGGTACTCAACTGCATCCTGAATGATGAGTTCTGTTGCTCCAGGTTTAATTGTCTCGGCGATTATCCACACCACGAGAATCATTAACAACATTTGCCAGACCTTTTGAAGAGATAATTGTTCGGTAATTTGGCTGAAAAAGTCTTTCATTGCTAAACCCTGATAACGTCTTGATGGGATGAGAGTGCCAAACTGGCTCATCTCGGCGGAAATAAAATTCCTCAGTAAAATTAAACAATAAAAATTTCAAAATTATCCTGTAGGACAGACATCTTGCTTGTCGATGGCAGTCGATGCCAGGCGAGATGCCTGCCCTACGAAACTATTCAGGGGGATTTTTTATTTGGAGAGTCCTTCGGCATTCTCTACCTTCCCAACTCTGGGGCAATGTTAGCCACTTGCTGGGACAAGTCCGTCATGTTGGGAGTTTGCAACCTGTTGGCGATCGCAGCAGTAGTTTTTGCCACAATCTCTGGCATAACTATTTTGTGGCGATCGCAAGCTAAGTAATTCTAAATTCTTGCTGATGTCGTACAAGTCATAACGGATTAAAAAGATATACATGCTCCTTCCCCTCAGCCTCGCGCTGGGGGGTTTTTTAGCCAAATAGCTCATCACGAACTGCGATGTATAGCAAAAGGCAGAAGGCAGAAGGCAGAGGGCAGAAGGCAAAAGGGATGCATATTGGCTGGTCAAGGTTTCAGGGTTTGGCTGTGTCCTAATCGCCTTGGCGACTGCTATACGTAATTGGTATATAGAAAGCAGTCAAGAGGCTTGCTAGCATTAGGTTTCCCCGTTCTGAATTTTGAATCGCTTATGAGCAGCTACCAATTCCCAGAGGACTTTTTGTGGGGAACTGCAACGTCCTCCTATCAAATTGAAGGGGCGACAACGGAAGGGGGGCGCAAACCCAGCGTGTGGGATATGTTTAGCGCCTCCCCCGGACGAGTCCTCAACGGTGATACGGGTGCGATCGCTTGTGACCATTACCATCGTTATGAAGAAGATGTGAAACTGATGGTAGAGTTGGGCATCAAGCATTACCGCTTCAGCATTGCTTGGCCTCGCATCATTCCCGATGGTCGTGGCAGCGTTAACGAAGAAGGTGTTGATTTCTACAAGCGCTTGGTTGACTGCCTACTAAACCACGGAATTACCCCTCATGCCACCCTGTTTCACTGGGACTCACCGCAAGCCCTGGAAGACCGATACGGTTCTTGGCAGAGTCGAGAGATAGCATTTGACTTTGCTGACTATGTTACGGCTGTTGTCAGTCGATTGGGCGATCGCATTACTCAATGGATGACTCTCAACGAAATCCCCTGCTTTACTCACATGAGCTATGCCGTGGGACATCCTCTCAACCTTAAAAATATCCTGGGTCGAGGCATCCAGAGAACAATGGGTCAGTACTGGCATATTCCTCCAAGAGTGAGACGCCTTTACCAAGAACCCGTTCATGCTCCAGGAACGCTGGTTCGCTCACTCAAACAAGTATGGCAAACATCTCACCACGCCCTACTCGCTCATGGTTTGGGTTGTCAGGCAATCCGTGCCGCTTCACGAGTTCCCTGTTCGGTGTCACTGGTTGATAACTTTGCTGTTACCGTTCCGATTAACGAGTCTCCCCTCCACGTAGAAGCAGCAAAAAAGGCGTTCCATACCTGTGGACAGAATGGTGGCATTATTTTTCCTGCCCTCACCGGGGCTTATAGTCCATTTCTACTCGAACAGTTGGGAGGAGATGCACCGGATATCAAAGAAGGTGACTTGCAGATCATTCATCAACCTTTAGACTCGCTCGGTTTTAACGTCTACACTGGCGCTTATGTGCGGGCTGTAGATAATGAACCGGGTTACGAGATTCTGAAGCTTCCCAAGGGCTACCCACGAATGAACGTACTCTGGCTAAATATCATCCCTGAGTGCCTGTATTGGGGCATTCGTCACGTTAGTGAGACATTGGGGCGTCCGGATTTGCCCATTTTCATCACTGAAAATGGCTGTGCTGCACGGGATGACCTCAATGCTATGGGTGAGGTGATTGATACTGACCGAATTATGTACCTGCGGCAGCATTTAAAGGCAGCGCATCGAGCCATCAGTGAGGGGCATCTGTTGAAGGGTTACTTCCTTTGGAGCATGCTGGATAATTTTGAGTGGTCTTATGGGTATCGTCAGCGCTTCGGCATCATTTATGTGGATTATCCCACGCAGAGACGGATTCCTAAGGCAAGTTTTGATTGGTATCGGGAGTGCATTCGCAGTAATCGAGTGGTCTGATTGTTATCTGGTTACTAGTGACACAGCGGAAAGCTCCGCTCTTTTAAGGCGGAGATGAACGCAAGATGCGCTTTTAAGTGCCGTTTTTTTTCTGGTATTAGTTGCTTTATTCCTAGGGAATTAGTTCAGGAATGATAAAAATTGACGCACAACTAACTAAATATGCACATTAGAGGGGTATCAGATTATAACTGGTAATGGGTATTGAGTATTGTCACTTATTCCTCCGATTAAATTATGAGAGAGTTCCTGAAAGGAATTAGCCTGAAATATAAGATTTATTGCAACAGAACGTCTGGAATGCCTAAGACAAGTTAAAGATAGCAGTCAGGATTTGGAAGGCAACATAGCATGGCAAATTAGAGGGTAATTCACTTCTCTTGCCGAGCGGCTGGCTCAGTGCGATGTACTAGTTGTTCGGTTGTACAACCAGTGATAGCACTGTCCCGGACGTTAAAATGGTTGGTTCTGTTAAGGCAAATTTCATCGTCATCAGCAGCGAAAAGTTAAAGGAGCATTCATTGATGAAAATAGCGATCGCTAAAGAAAATGAAGTCGGTGAGCGTCGCGTCGCCTTGGTACCTGATACTGTCGCCCGATTAGTGAAACAGGGCTTAGAAATCTGGGTGGAAGCTGGTGCTGGTGAGGCGTCGTTTTTTTCCAACGAAGATTATGCCGAGGCGGGTGCAAAGATTATCTCAGATACGGCTACTCTTTGGGGTGAGGCAGATATCCTGTTAAAAGTTGCAGTTCCCAAAGAGGATGAACTGACTCAACTGCGGGAGGGGAGTGCTTTGATTAGCTTCCTCAACCCCTTGGGTAACCCAGAAATTGTCCAGCAGCTGGCGAATCGCAAAGTAACGGCGTTCAGCAT
>JAIUYC010000252.1 GCA_020216575.1 Coleofasciculus sp. S288
AGCCTTTATGCGACGCCGTTGGACTAGCAATGCAACTCCGGGACGGGCTAAAAGAAATCAGGTATGGAAAATGGGAAGGTCAAACGGTCGAATCTGTCCAGCAGAACTACTTGGATGATTACCTGCGCTGGCTGGCAGAACCGGCTTGGAACTCTCCCCCTGGAGGCGAAACGGCGGTTGAAATTGCTAGCCGAGCCTCGCTAGTCATTGCAGAAATTCAGGACAAATATCCAGAGGGGAATGTTTTGGTGGTTTCCCACAAGGCAACGCTTCGGATTATTTTGTGCAATCTGCTGGGTATCGATTTGGGGCGATACCGCGATCGCATTGATATGCTAGCAGCGTCCGTCAGCATCGTCAGGTTCGATGTTCACGGTCCTCTGTTACAAGTATTGGGCGATCGTACTTATATGAGTGAAGAGCTGCGCCTACGACTGGGTACTTAGTCACCTCTGAAAAACCTACCCAACCCTAGACAACTAGGGGATTCATAGGTTGCAGCTTACCTGAAAAGGTAGACGATAGCTGGTCAAGACCAAAAGATATGAACGCTAGTATCTCTCGGTCGTTTGGGATTAAGGAAAACGTTTAATAGCAAAGAAATATAGCAGTCGCCAAGGCGACTCTTGACTCTCCCCAAATACTGAAACCTTGACCCGTCAATGCACTATCTTTCTCTCTCAGACGCCAGCGAGTGTTGGTTCGACACCGAACTCCAGTCTTTCACAACAAATATCAGGAAAATGATTAGGGGTACAAGTGCGATCGCCCAGCCGATTCCTAACGCCCAAGCCGGATATCCTTCATACGGAGTCCTAATATCTGTCGTAAATTGAGTGGCAAGCAAGGCGACCAAAACAGCAGGAATGACGAATTTGATGGAAGCGTTCCACCATTTCCCTACGCTCCAGTCGCTGACTTCATTAATATATCTCCGCAGCTTTTCAGCTCCATACACCCATCCAGCCAATATGGCTTGGAAAATACCAACTAGCATCAAGTTATAGTACGTAGCAAAATGATCGGCAATATCTAAGAAGTAAAGACCAGCACGAGTGGTAAAAATAATCCCAGCGATAAATCCAGCAAGACACACCCAAAATGAGACTTTAGCAAGCTTTAAATGCGGATACTTATCTAAAATTGCTGCATTCAATGCTTCAACTAGTGAGAAGGCACTGTCAATTGCCAAAGAGAGGAGCATCACGAAGAACAGAGCACTGAAAAATCCGGGGAATGGCATTAAGCTTAACGCCTCAGGGAATACGACAAACGCTAGACCCGGGCCAGAAGCCGCCAGTTCTGAGAGTGGAGTTTCCGTTTGCCCAGCCATGTATCCTAGGATTCCAAAAACCACCAAGCCTGCCAGTAAACTGATCCCCGTGTTGACCAGAGCAGTTATCCAGCTATCCTTAGCAATGTCATCTTCGTCGCCTTTGTAGCTTCCGTAAGCAATCATAATGCCAAAGGCAAGTGACAGCGCATAGAACGTTTGAGAGAACGCCGCCGTCCAAACTTCAGGATCAAGTAATGCACTCCAAACGGGATTGAGGTACATCTCCCAGCCATCCATGAAACCTGGCAAAGTCACTGCTCGTATTAACAGGATTCCCAACAAAATGACAGGCAGTGGGACGCTGTACATAACAACGTTGCCAACACTCTTTGTCCCTTTCCACACGCAGAAATAAATGGCTATCCAACTGACTAATAGAGCGAGGAGGATAGGCCAATTGATGCCTCCAATTTGATTAACGCTATCGCTAATTTGCAAAACATTTTGGAAAAAGTAGCTCTTTGCGTCACCCGACCACTTCACATCAAAGGATGCCAGAAAGTAAATTATGCACCAAGCCATGACTACGACATAGTAGGCACAGATGACGAAGGAGGTAAGAAGAGCAAAGAGTCCGAGTCCTCCGAAACCGGGATGCAGTCTCCGAAATGAGCCGATTGCTCCTCGCTGCATTTTTTGTCCAACTGCAAACTCAAGCATCAGCAGGGGCGTACCGACGATGACTAACGCAATGAGGTAGGGGACTAGAAACGCGCCTCCGCCATACTTTCCTGCTAGGTAGGGAAAGCGCCATACATTACCTAAACCTAATGCTGAACCTAAAGCGGCTAGAAGAAAAACAGTCCTTGAAGACCATCGTTGACGAGCCATCTTGCCTCCTTCAGAAAGAATAGAATTCTTGTAATTTTCAAATGAGATGGAGCTTGAGTACTTATCACCCTTGTCTTGGAAAATTATGCAAAAAGTATAATCGTGATGAAACCTATGTTAGGGCTTACGCACCTCAACGTTTTGCCATCAGCGCTATTTCATTCGAGCGGTACGGCGGGTTTGAAATTATAGCGCTTCTCTCATGATTGGAGTACGGGCGGGTTTATTGGATTGAGCTGTGGCAAGCAAATATCTCGGTGAAACCCGCCCCTACGAATCGTAAATCTAGATGCATCCCAGTCAATCGAGAATTGCTATAGATTGGCTGGTTAAAAACCTCGATTGTCTCTGAACGCGCCTCTACACATCAACTTTAGTTATTTGTTCACGAATATCAAAGCGTCGTTGTCAAGGATTAAAGACTCTCTCGCGAGTATCAAAGACTCGTTATCGAGTATCAAAGACTCGTTATCGAGTATTAGAACCTCGTCAATGAGGTGTTGAGCCTCGTGTGCGAGGAAAAGAATCTCGGCAAATACTGGGTGATTGAGAATCGGG
The DNA here is from genome assembly GCA_020216575.1 of Coleofasciculus sp. S288. Taxonomy (GTDB): domain Bacteria; phylum Cyanobacteriota; class Cyanobacteriia; order Cyanobacteriales; family Coleofasciculaceae; genus JAIUYC01. Next base: position 2,726 of record JAIUYC010000252.1, read on the forward strand.
ATGCGATGAGATCGCTTCGTTGTCTCGGAGATAATCCCACTCCCCCTGCTCTCCCTGCTCCCCCTGCTCCCCTGCTATTTACCAATAGCAATAAAGCTAACTACTTTTTAGAAAACCTTTTCCATGGCATAATTTTTGAACTTTATTCCCCTGCGTTCGACTTCTTGGCACTTAACAACCTTAAACCCCTTAGCTTCAAAAAATGGCTTAGCTGTGATGCTCGCTTCCACGAATAGCCTTTTGATGCCAAGGGACTCGGCTTTTGATTGAATTGTCTCTAACAGCTTTGTACCAATGCCTTTTCCTTGAAAATCTTTGTGGCAGTAGAAGCAGTCAATATGACCATCCTCTTCTAATTCACCGAACCCGACAATTTTTCCATTGTCATCGGCAACATAGCTTATCTTCTGGATTAGCTTATCTTTCCATTCTTGATAATTCATACTCTTAGGCGCCCAAGCATTGACTTGCTCCTGGGAGTAATCCCGAATATTAATCCCGTGAACGGTATTGTAGAACAATTCCATGATCGAGACTGTATCTTCTAGTTTATACCTTCTGATAATCATTTTATTTTGCTCTTTTCCAGTTAGATAAGTAGAGCGACATATAGCAGTTATCAAAGGGGTGAGGGACACCCTAATTGCATTTACTATGCCCTATGCTCTATGCCCCAACACTAGCAACTCTGTGCCTCTGTGGTTCTTCAAAAAGGGGGCAATCGTAGCGGATTTAGTATTACTTATCACCCTAAGTACGAGAGCCCCACACCTACCACCGCTCAAACTCGTGCTTCCAATATCAAGTTAAAGGGAGTTTGTGTAGCTGATTAACCCAGTGCTAAATTTTTTCGCTGTGCAAGAAGTTTTTGAGTGATTGTTGGACTTGTTGTTGACTCAAGTAGGCATTAGTGGCTTCAATCAAATTCCTGATATTCTCCGGCGATGCGTCATCGATATCGTTATTAATGGGTTTACCTGTCCACCTACTATCTAAGTCAAATTGCAGCCGGAGATAATACTCATCAAGAATCTGTCTGGCGATGTAATCGTTCATGTCAGATGAGGCATCAAAAATCACATCAATGATGGGTAATGCCCACTCTGCTGCGCCCCATTCTCTAGCGTCTTCTAAGGAAATTGGACGAGTAAAACTTCCGGTTCCCAATGAGAGAACGGTAATATCTTTCACCTCATATCCCAATCTTAATGCTTCTGCGATCGCGGAAGCGGTGGGGTTATTCGCCGCCACACCCCCATCAATGGTTGAGTATAAAAGCCTTATCGTGTAGATGGAGGTGTCATCAGGTATAACATCCCACGGAACATCCACTGTTGCTGCACGAGTCTCCCCAACATAATCTATGATGGTGCGAATTTGACCTTTACCTGTCTTGTCAGTGATTTCAATCTGCATCCGATTGTAATCATCCTTATCCCCTGAAGCTTCCTCGCTAAAGACAATAGTGGTTGGAGTTCCGCCAACGGCTCTGCCTTCATCTTTTCTCAACAATGGATGAGCAGGAAAATAAGTTGGAGCCGATGACGAACAAACACAAGCCTCCCATAGGGGAACCTCAACGAATTTCTTCCGCCAACTTTTGAAAATAATTGGTTCGCGGTTAATGGTGTCATAAGAAACAATCAAGAGTTTGGTAGCATCTACCTCTGACAGTTTTATGTCCTTAAATTCTTCTTTGAGAACTGCAATCAAACCCTCATCTGAGTATTTGGGAGCAGAAATCCCGTATTTGGCAACTAATCCCACCCGTTGGAGTGACCAAATGCTTTCGTAGGGGAAGATTCTAGAACCCTTTTTCAGATAAAGCTCAACAATATTTCGAGGACTAAGTCCCATGGCAATTGCGGCTGCCAAAATCGAGCCTGTGGAGGTTCCTGCAATCATGTCAAAGTATTGATTTAACGGCACACTTAGTTGTTGCGCGATCGCTGCTAACATCGTCGCCGAAACTACACCACGAATTCCGCCACCATCCAGACTCAAAATGCGAAAAGTCAACGTTATTGTCCTCCGAGCGCTACTCTAGTCATTAGTCACTAGTAGCATACCTGAGGGATAAGCCCCACCGCTCTAAAGGCTGCGATCGCGTCGAAAATTTTCTAAATAATTCCGGGTGATTCTGACTACGATTAGTAAAAGTATGAATCAACTCCCTTAATACATCTATCCTAAGATTGAAATTCAATGCATGACTAAGACCACAAGGAAGGTGGTAGGTTGTCAAAAAAATTATTACCTCTTCTTCCCCTACCACCTAACACCCAAACACCTACTACCTCTCAATAATGACCCTTCGTTTGATTGGAGCGAGTCAGTTCAATGGTGATTTTTCCACCAAAATCGGGGATGGGGGCTGCGAGTTTGCTTAACCGAACCTGGACTTGCTGCACTTTGTCAAACTTCAGGATAGATTGAGCGATCGCATTTGCCAATTTTTCCACCAAGGCAAACTTCGAGGTTTTCACCAATTGCTTGACAGTCTCAATGGCACTTCGGTAATCCAGGGTATCGGCAATATCATCACTCTCTCCTGCTGAGGCTAAATCCAACCACAGTGTCAAGTCCACCTCAAACCACTGTCCTAGTACCTGTTCCTCTGGAAGGTAACCTGTATAACCGTAGCAGCGAATCCCTGTTACTTGAATGCAATCCATTTTTCAAAGCTTGAAGGTTTTCTTAATGCGATAGATATATATAGCGGTTCTCAATCTAGTGTCGAGTTTCAGTTAAAAAATGTGTACAGATATCTCTTGTTTTACAAACCCTATAACGTTTTAAGCCAGTTCAGCGATAGAGACGCGAGTAAAATTAATCATGAAGGCTCTAGCGTCTTGCCCACTGAACGTGGCACACTAAAAGATTACATTCAAGTGCCTTCGGTTTACCCAGTTGGACGGCTCGACAGAGACAGCGAAGGGCTGCTGCTGTTGACAAACAACGGACGCTTGCAGCATCGGCTTTCAGATCGACGGTTTCGTCATCCTCGGACATACTGGGTACAAGTAGAGCGCATTCCAGATGAAGCCGCTCTGAACCAGTTGCGCAGTGGTGTGGTAGTTCAGGATTATCTCACCCGACCTGCGTTGGTGCAACTCTTACCAGAAGCCCCGTCCCTACCACCGCGCCAGCCACCGATACGCTTTCGCAAAACGGTGCCTACCGCTTGGCTGGAAATCACTTTAACTGAAGGACGAAACCGACAGGTGCGGCGGATGACGGCTGCGGTAGGGCTTCCTACATTGCGACTTGTGCGGATTGCGATCGCGCACCTGCGTCTAGATAGTCTAGCACCAGGTGAGTGGCGTGACCTGACATCAGAAGAATTGGAACCGCTACTTCGGCTGTGACAAAGAGGAATTACGGTCTAGGGAAGAGCCCTTTAGTTCAATTCTTGATAGACAATTAAACCTGGTGCTACTAGCCCCTCACTTCTAATCCCTCACAAAGCCCCTAGCCTCTCTAGTTCCCAGTTAAAATCTGCAACCTTAGATTCTGGCATGGCAAACTAGATGGCAGTTAGCTGATATACGAAATTTAGATACCTGACAGGAATTGAGGAAGT
>JAIUYC010000253.1 GCA_020216575.1 Coleofasciculus sp. S288
GATCATTGAGCCTGCGCTTGTTCCTCATGCCCCACTATTGCCGGGAGCCATACTGAAAAATGATGTTATCTCCAAAAGAGACGAGGCAAGATTCAATTCTTCGTGACGCTAATGTCAAAGGAATCATAGGGCTTACCTATGTTCCTAACTACATTGATGAAGATGAGCAAAATCAATTACTAAATATTATAGACCAACAAGAGTGGTCAACCAAACTAAAAAGAAGGGTGCAACAGTACGGATATAGATATGAGTATCAAAAAGGCATACTTGCCTCATCAAGTTATTTGGGGGAGTTGCCCGACTGGGCAGGTTGTCTCGCCGAACGACTCTATAGCGATCGCCTAACGGCACAACTTCCCGATCAAGTCATCGTCAATGAATACGAACCAGGACAGGGAATTACGAGCCATATTGATTGTATTCCCTGTTTCGGCAAGACAATTATTTCGCTGAGTTTGGGAAGTCCCTGTGTGATGGAGTTTATCCATTCTCAAACCCAAGGAAAGGCAGCAAATTTGTTGTTGCCTGGAAGTTTGATGGTCATGCAGGGAGCTGCAAGGTATATTTGGCAACATGGCATTGCTGCCCGCAAGAAGGATTTGTATGAGGGCAGAGAAATTATCAGAACGAGAAGAGTCTCTTTGACATTCAGGGAAGTTTTATTCCCCTACAAGTGAACCGAAATCCTCTACAGAGAGAGACGTTCCGGTGGAACGTCTCTACAATAATGTGCATTCAAACAAATTTGATATCACTATAGCGGTTCTCAATCTAGTGAGGCACAGAGTTCTAGTTTTAGGGCATAGTAAATGCAATTAGGGTGTACCTCACCCCTCCCTTGAAACGCTATATGTAGCTGCCACAAATAACTGGACTCTTGGTAATCCCTAATGGCTAGCTTCTTCCCAATTACCCATGACCCATGACCCATGACCAATTACCAGTCTTTAGTAACTTCCCCTGAGCATATTGGTGAAAAGATTGAAGTTTTGGTCGATCCAACCGATTAAACTTAGGTCATTGGAAAGCGATCGCGGCGGCTTGGAAATCAGCGTATCCTCGGCAATCAACCGATTGAAATTCACTTTAATGTCACCTTTCCGTTCCGTTTTGCCATCGCTCTCATAAAACTTGACACCCGCTAGCTGCATAATTTTGATAAACTCCTGAGCCATGATGCCATAACCAATTGTGGTGGGATGAATGCCATCGAGCGAGAACAAGCCACCCTGTTTGCGACCTGTTGACGTGGAGACAAAAAAGCGAGAATCTGGAACAGGTGAAAGTGCCTGGAGTTCGAGAGGTAGCGGGTACTCCGTCCACCAACTCGGTCTGGCGGAAGGGTCTTTAATATAGCGTCGGGATGCAAAGCGATCCAGTAAGCCAGCCGTTTCAAACACATACCAATCTCTGCCTTCCTTTCGAGCTTGGCGCACGGCATCGGTGATGTCATCGTTATACTGGTCGATCGCACTATCAATTGCCCGCGCCTCTTGCCCTGTAATATGCGGATGCCTACTGGCGTCAAAATCTTTATCGCTAATCCAAGGCACAGTGTAATAAGGGAAATAACGAGAACCCTGCCTTACCTTTGTTTCCACACCACGGGCAAACGGCGCGATTGTAACGTGAGGAACCGTTCCAATAATGACGTGACGAGCGCGAATTTTCTTGATTTCCGCGACAAGCTTGTCCAGTTCAGCTTTAAAGTGGGTCGGACGCCAGACGGTATAGCGGTCATTTACTCCCATTTGGTCATAGCCCACATCAGTCCAGACCACCTTAAATGTGAGAATGCTGCCCAGAGCATTATTGGCACCAATGAGAACAATTAACGTTTCAATCCCATCTCCGTCGTTAGTTTCTCGCGTCCCCTCTGCACTCAATGCGGCTGCGGCTTGCAAGGGGGTGAGGGCTTTACCGCTTGCATCCCGTGCTGTGTTTAAAACTCGCAATGCGGCGCGATCGTTATGATACTCGACCACCTGCCGAACAAAATCATCGTCTGAGGGGTTCCGATTAAGTACGGCTAGAGAGTGGTCAGCAGTGCGCGATATCGTATCTCGTAAATCCCACCCGTAGACGGCAAGATTGTGATTAATCCCTCCTTGGCTTGGGACAACCGAACCTGGACCGCGTTCCCAATAATCCTCAATTTTGTCCATGTAATCGCGTGCAAACACTAAAGCTGGAGCAAATTCCCACCAGTCTAGGTTGTCACCATACCGCGCCTCTAGTTGCCGAGCGAGGTGTTCCAGGTTGATAGGCAACCCATCTCCCGGTCCATCATAGGTTGGGTAGCGTAGCTGCTTATCCCAACCCATTTCCCTAGCAATCATCATCGGATACGAGAGTTTCGTGTTGAAAACTGCCGCACTCTGAAAGCCTTGAGTTAACGAGTCGCCAATTGTGACAAGTCGGTGCTTGGGAGTTCCTTGTCGATTAACATTAACCGGGATGCCAAGAGTCGGGTCTGTGACAGGTTCACGCGCATCCGCCCGGACAATCACATCATCCGGTGTTTTAGGGTCGAGCATTTCAGGGGTTATCGGAACTGCCATGGTATCTTCCTCCCTCCAGAGATAAGTATTGGTTTCTGGTTGATCCACAAGCAGTCTGGCATACTCCGGAACTTCCCTGTAAATTCCCACAACTCACGCTTGCGATAGGAAAAAAGTACAAAAATGAACGAATGCAGCTAGACTCTGATTATGTCTAGTGCAGAGGTACTAGTGATGGTTTCATCTTCAACGTCAGCCTCAACATCCAGCAACCGAGCGACTGAGTTAGCCGAATGTGGCTGGCGAATGGAGTTCGTCACCCAGCCGGATGGAACAACAACTAGTGTTCAGGTTCCACTGACTGCCTCGGAATTTCTGCACCCGAAAGAGGGGTATCATTTGCCGAACAGCACCTTTCACGATAATGTCGCAGGCGATGCTAAGGACATGCTGACTCGTCGCTATGCCAGTACTCCAGACATTGGCGTATTCCGAGACCTGCTGATTGAATGGGATATGGCCGACCTAGGCGACCATTGTCCTGATACCTTTGTCGCTTTCGGTGTGCAAAACAAAGAGCAGAATCGAAGCAAGTTTATCGTTCCCCAGGAAGGAGTTCGTCCCACTTTAATTATTGAAGTCGTCTTCCCCCGCTATCGTAGAGAAGACCGAGAGAAAAAAGTGGTTGAATATGCTAGAGCAAGGGTGCAGGAGTATGTAATTATTGACCGACGCACCTATCGGGGGCAGGTTTTGGATGAGGTATTGGGCTATCGCTTGGTTAGTGGACACTACCAACCCATTACCCCTGATGATGAGGGTCGCATTCTTTGTGACACGGTTGGGCTGTGGCTTAGTTTGCAGGATGGTTGCTTGGTAATGGAAGATGCCCAAACGGGACAACGCCTTAAAACCTCTGCGGAACTTGCCGCCGAAAACCAGGAACTGACAGCCGAAAACCAGGAACTTGCCGCTGCCAAGGAGTTGGCTCAACAGCAGGCAGCAGAGATGGCGGCGCTACTAACTCGCTACCAAGAGCAATTCGGGAATTTGCCGGAAACTCGTAAGTCCTGAAACGAGACTTTTCTCGTTCCTAGGCTCTGCCTCGACAAGGGAACTGGTAGGAGGCAGAGCCTCTAAAGTGGCATTCCTGGTAACATCCCAGGAACGAGGAAACTAGCAGAGAAACTGGAAAAATTCTCCCATCATACTTCTTACATACAACTTTTCGTAACGATATTTAACTCTTAGTTAGGAAAGTCTCGACATTCGATTGGGCAGAGAGTGTAATAGAAGGGTTTGCTCTTTTTGAGAACTTATCAATACACTGGTTAAATTTCTTAGAGAAACAGGTAATTTCAATGAAATACGGAATTGATATTGGTCATAATTGTTCTCCAGATATTGGAGCTAAAGGAATTCGACAAGAAGATGGTATGACAATGGAGGTAGGAACTAAAGTCATCTTCAAGTTAAAAGCATTAGGTCATCAAGTTGTAGAGTGCAAACCGAGTCGTGCGAGTAGTGTAGGAAATTCCCTTCAGCAGCGATGCTACATAGCCAATACTAATAACGTGGATGTGATGGTATCCATTCACTTCAATAGTTTTAATAAGCAGGCAAATGGTGCAGAAGTCTTTGCCATCAGCGATACGGGACGAAGCATTGCCAAGCGGATACTAGACAATATCGTAAAGCTAGGGTACTTCAATCGAGGCGTTAAAGAGGGTTCACATTTGTATGTTGTCAGAAATGCGAATGCACCAACCGTTCTTGTTGAGTGCTGTTTCTGCGATTCCAAGCCGGATATGGATCGATATGACGCAGAAGCACTAGCAACAGCAATTGTTAAAGGATTGACGGGGCAAGTTTCACCTACTCCTGATTTTGATGAAAAGACAACTATCCTCGAAGTGCAGCAAGCCTTAAATCGGTTAAAAATCCGAGACGACAACGGTAAGCCCGTGGTAGAAGATGGTTCAGTCGATAATGAAACGAACGCTGCTATCAAAAACTTTCAGAAGATTGTCGGCATCACTGAAACGGGAATTGCTGGACCAACGACATGGCTGGCGATTAAGCAAATACTGGCTAAGCCCATCTTACGGCCTAACCATGCAGCAGGAACCACGGTTAAATATCTTCAATACCGTCTGGGAATTGAAGCCGATGGGATATACGGTGCAGGGACAGAGGCGGCCGTTGAGAAATTCCAGAAACAAAACGGGTTAACGGCTGATGGCAATGTAGGACCAATGACTTGGGCGAAATTGATTGGTTAGTGGTTAGTGGTTAGTGGTTCGGGGGAAAAACTGCGAACTAGTCGTTACTAGCCAACAATGACAAATCCTACATCCTGTGTGACATGGGATGAGCTTAAAAGCGCGATCGCATTATACCTAAGGTAGGTATTACTCCAATGAAATTTTGATGCAAACAGCCAGGTTTAACCCCCTGGCTTTTAAAATGGCCTTATATCAATCCTCTAAAATGGTGCTACACATTAATCTCCGCGTCACCGCGTCACCGCGTCACCGTGTCAATCATCTGTAGCAAACATTGAGGTAATCGATAGTATCGCCCTTCAACTCCAGCTAGGCTTATGGCTTTTGATATCAGTGTCTTAAAACTGCCTACCATCAAAAATGGCTCTCGTGGGCTTCATGTCCGTGCTTGGCAGAGCTTTTTAACAGAAGCTGATTATCCGGTCGGAACGATTGATGGCGATTTTGGAGATAAAACAGAGGTAGCAACCCGCAACTATCAACAAAGAAATGAATTGACTGTCAATGGAGTTGTAAATATTGCAACTTATGCGGTGGCTTTGAGGGGTGGATTCATTTATAAAGTTCCCAATCTAACCGCGAAATTACTGTTAGAGTATCTTCGCTTTGGTGAAGCAGAAGTTAGAGACTTACAAAAAAGTTTAAATACAATCATCACTCCTGATTTAGAAGTAGATGGAGACTTTGGCCTTAGAAGTAGTGCAGGATTAGCGCAAGCTTACAAACAACGAGATGTGCGATTGCGCAGGGACTTAGAGAACAAGCTTTCTACCCTAACAAAGCAGAAACTCGGAGATGATTTCCTGCCAGCGATCGATATTCTTAACGGCTATGCTAAACGAATCCGATTTCGCCTTAGCGGTTCTCATTGGATTGAGTACTTTCCAACCAGCCGTTCCATTTCCGATCTAGCCCCACCCTTCCGGGAAAATGTGCAAGCGTTTTATAACGCTCTGGTTGACGCAGGATCACAAATTATTATTGCGGCGACGTATCGGCCTCCCCAACGGGCTTACTTGATGCACTATGCTGCCAAAATTGATAGAGGACAGATTGTACCAGCGAGAGTGCCATCAATGGCTGGGGTTGATATTGAGTGGGTACACTACACCAATGCGGGTTCGTTGCAAGCCGCAGAACAGATGGTAGAAGCTTATGGTTTGGGTGGGAATCCCGTGGCGCTGAAGTCTCTTCACACTCAACGATTGGCGATCGATTGGAATATTACCTGGGATGGTACGCTCAAAATTAAGAAAAAGGATGGAGTTCTCGTCAGTATTGGCGATCCGCCGAATGGTGCCTTTAATGTTCTCCTGCATGCTGTAGGTGCATCCTATGGCGTGCTTAAGTTATGGAGTGATCCACCTCATTGGTCAATTAACGGTCGTTGAGAGTTGAATCAAGACAATTTTAGAGTTTGGAACGACTTTGCGATCGCACAAGGATGCTAAATCTTCTCTAGATGAGAAAGTTAATTGTTACATAGACAGCAGCAACTATTAGTTGCACAAGCATC
>JAIUYC010000254.1 GCA_020216575.1 Coleofasciculus sp. S288
CAGATCGATTCCGGCAATTTTGCTGGCGCGGCTGAGGGTGATGCGTTCTTGCTGAAACAGGGCAACGGCAATTTCCCGCAGCCAGTCGCTCTGGTTGAAGGTGTCGGTTTGGGTGAGGCTGTCAGGTAGGTTCAGGGTGATTTGCATGGTAATTCCCTAGCGCTATGAGTTTATTTTAAGAATTGGGTTAGTGGCTCTGAGTGCCACTTTGATCGCCATGAATGGTACCGCCTAGATTGAGGGCAGCATTGGGAGCGTTAAGGGTATCGATGTTAAAAATATTCGTCGTCTGTCCAACCGCAGCCTCCTGTTCTCCATTTTTAAGGTCTAATTTTGAATTTTGAATAGCTTCGCACCAGATTTCGTAGTTGTAGAACTTGCAGTTGGCTTGGATAGTACTAATGACTTCAAAGGCTCGTTTGCCAGATTTGGTAGGTAAGAGAGTATGGAGATGGGTGAGGTGAGGAAAAAGTGCGTCTGGGCGTTTCTTTGCAAGAATGTCTAACGTCTCAAAAGTACTATCACGCACAATTCCGTCAGTATCTTCCAGTCGTTGAAGCAAGCTAGGAACTATAGCCTCAAATCCGATCTCCCCTAATGCCTTAGTGGCACTCACATATATATACTTGTCAGTATCTTCCAGCAGTTTAAGTAAACTAGGAATCGCTGTCTCTGAACCGATCTTCCATAATGCCTGAGCGACCCTCCAACGCACATTCTTTTGAGCATCTTCCAACCGTTGAAGCAAGCCAGGAATCACCACCTCTGAGTCAAATTTCCCTAATGCCTCAACAGCACGATGACCTACAAAAATGTCAGCATCTTCCAGCAGTTTAAACAAACCAGGGATCACCATCTCTGAACCGATTTTATCTAATGCCTCGACAACATTATTTCGCACAAGTTTGTCAGTGTCTTCCAACAGTTTGAGCAGTCCAGGCACTGCTACCTCTGATCCGATCTTCCCTAATGCCTCGGCAGCACTCCAACGTACAAGTTTCTGAGAATCTTCTAACCGTTGGAGCAAGTCAGGAATCGCCACCTCAGACCCGATTTTCCCTAACGCCTCGGCAGCACTATGACGTACATGTGAGTCAGTATCTTCTAACCGTTGGAGCAAGTCAGGAATCGCCACCTCAGACCCGATTTTCCCTAACGCCTTAGCGGCACTATCTCGCACATACCTTTCATCATCTTCTAGTAGTTGAAGCAAGCCAGGAATTGCTGTCTCTGAACCGATTTCTCCTAACGCCTTGGCGGCACTATGACGTACAGGCCAGTCAGCATCTTCTAGTAGTTGAAGCAAGCCAGGAATTGCTGCCTCTGAACCAATTTTTCCTAACGCATCAGCAGCACTACTTCGCATATAGCTTTCATAATGCTCCAACCGTTGGAGCAATTCAGGAATCATTGTCTTAGACCTGATTTTCCCTAACGCCTCGGCAGCACTACTTCGCACATAGCTCTCATCATCTTCTAAGAGTTGAAGCAAGCCAGGAATTGCTGCCTCTGAACCAATTCCCCTCAATGCAACAGCGATTCCATTACGTACAGGCCAGTCAGTGTCTTCTAGCAGATTGAGTAAGCTAGGAATCGCTGCCTCTGAACCGATTCCCCCTAGCGTTGCGGCAGCTCTCTGACTTACAAACCAGTCAGTATTTTTTAGGAGTTGAAGCAAGCCAGGAATTGCTGCATCTGAACCTATCCGCGTTAACGCCTCGACAACAGCATCCCGAGGCATAGCCCAGTGAACACTTTCCAACAGTTTAAGCAAGCCAGGAATCGCTACCTCAGATCCAATCTTTCCTAATGCTTCAGCGGCACTCTCGCTCACACTCACATTATCTTCCAATAACTTAAGCAAGCCGGGAATTGCCGTCTCTGAACCGATTTCCCCTAACGCCTTGGCGGCACTCTCACGTATATTCCAGTCAACATCTTCCAGCAGTTTGAGCAACTCAGGAATCGCTTGCTCCGATCTCGTCTCCCCCAAAAGCTGAACCTTCAACCAAGTCGGTACGTCCAACTCCTCCACAAACTTAACGGTTTGCTCTTGGAACTCCTGCTTCACCTCACCTGCCAGTCTTGCCCCCAACATCCAATCAACATCCAGCGCCAGTTGAACCACCCGCATTGCCTGTGCCTCACTGTCCACTAGTGCCAGCATCAACGCTACTGATTCTGCCCACTTCAGATAATTGAGGTAATCTCGTTTCAGTTGTTCGTCAGTCAGGTTAAGCAATAGCTTTAGGAGATATTCTGCCGCGTAATATTCCTGAATCAGGTGGTGGCAAAACTCGATTTGGTCGGTGCTGCGATCTTGGAGCAGGTGATATTTGAGTAAATCATCCAAGATGTCTCGAATCGGGAACTTCTCATTTGAGAAAATTCTGCCTAATTCTCTTTCCACCTCATCTCGATGAATTACCCTTCGGAAATCAACAGGCGTTTCTCCCTGCATCATGATTGATGCAATTGCCGTCAAAGCCTTCTTCCACAGTCTGCGATCGCTCAGAGGTCTGACATCTCCTTTTAATAGTGCGACTTCATGCTTACGAACACTGCTAATTTCATACGTGCTCGTGAAAACCTGAAATACGCCTGCCAGGTTAGAAGGCAATTGCTTATCAGGAGTCTGCTGGAACACCTCACACAACATCCACAGCAGCAAGGGTGTTTGTCCAAACTCTCGCAAGCGATCGCGTAATTGCCGCAGCATTGCCTCCGCTTGCTCTGGCACATAAGCTCGAATAAACGCCTGCATTTGCGCTTCGGTGAGCGGTTGCATTTCCAGCTTTTGCTCAATCCCCAGATCTCCCCCCAGGCTCAAATCCCGCGTGGTGAAAATCATCGGCACTTTGGGATAGTTGCGCCGAAAAGCAGAAAGCTGCGACCGTGCCTCCTCCGATGGTAATTCATTCACGCCATCAAAGAGGATGAGTAATTGGGGCAAAACTGTTTCCAATTGTTCCGCCGTTAACGCAAGTCCATGTCGAGTCAACGAATTGAGGATTAATTGTGCGATCGAGCCTTGCCAATATCGCAGTTCCACCAAAACTGGGATACGAGGCAAGTGGGTTGAGAAGTCTGAGTTTTTGAAAAACTCCGACTTCTGGGTTGTCGCTTCTTCCAACATCAGCCGTGCCAACGCCGTAGACTTTCCCGATCCCGGTCGCCCGACTAACAAAACCTGCTCCAGCTTCTCCCCTAGGGCATACTTCCGCAACCCGTCCAATACCTCAAAGCGCTCAACTTTCTCTTTCTCTGGCTTCTCTTCCTGTCGCTGTTCTCGCTCCTCCTTTTTCACCGTCTGCACCATCAACCCGAAGTCAAAAATCGGTGCTACTTCCTGCAACTGCCGTTGCTTGCCTTGTGCATCCGTCAACGTGTAAAGCTGCCACCACTTTTCATAGGTGGTTGCGATCGCATTCAAATAAGGCTGAAAATCAATTTCAGACCGCTTTGTAACTACATTACTCCACCGTCGATCCTGCTGATGAAACTCCCTCTGAAACTCTCGCAACTGAGGAAACTGCTCCAAAATCACACGAGTAGGAATCGCACCACCGCCTAGATCGAAGGAGCGATCGCGTGTAAACTTGACAATCCCACACACCTTACCCGTTCGTTGATTCAGCAACGGTGCCCCACTCATCCCCGGTCGCACCTGCCCCAGAGCCAATTTGATTAACGCTGGCTCATCCCCCGTTAACCCTTCACAGCTAAGTGTCACCGGACAACCATTGGGAAAGTCTTGATCGGGATAGCCAAATAGATAAAGCGGATCGCGAGATTGAATTGCAGCATCCAAATAAACACAAGGTGGATAGGCATTGATTGGGAGCGTCACTCGCAACAAAGCTAAATCATACGGGTCAAAGAGCGATCGCTCTACCACCGCCTCTGCCCAATTCTCCTGCTTCTGCCACCTTACCTGAACAAGTCCACCCTTTGCCGCCTGCACCACATGAGCGCAGGTGAGAATCCATTGTGGAGCCACAAAAAAGCCTGTACCCCAACCCATTCGACCAGGAAGGGTGAGTTTCACCGTACATTGTTGCAGCAGATTCTCTAGCTGGCTCATGGTTTAAGCTTTAGGCTGAGCTTCCCATTCCAACGTGATTTCTAGATTAGCCTTACCTGAACCTTTTACGATCACTGCCGTCAATTGCCCGGATTCAATCGCCAGTTCCATGCCGAACTTCACCGTCGCCTTCTTCGGTTTCACCTTTTGAAGCGGTGCTGCTATCATCTGCACCACACCCTCGATCGCATCTGCAACAGGTTGAAACTGCTTGGAGTCAAAACTCACATCCTCTCGTCCCGTCATTGTCACCTCAAACTTTGCGATCGCCCCATTGGGAAGCTGAACCGGAACCGTCTCACTGCGGGATTCGGCAAAGGTCATTTAATCTTTCTCCTCAATTGAATTGCCATATCAACGCTGTTGGGATTCTCCTGGGCAACCGAAACTGTGCTAACGCGCATTTAAATCGCACCCATCTGACAACAGAATAAAAGCGCTCAATTCCTCTCCTCTGCTCCCCTGCTACTATGACATGTAAATTAGATGCGTCACAGCTTACACCTACTCCGATTCATCCTTCACCCACATATAGCGCTTTGGCTCAAAGCTCATCACTTTCTTGAAATCATGGAGATAAGCTCGCATCTCCTCAAAAGTTAACGGCTTCTTCATACTGCGCCGCCAGTCAGCCTTATCAAGCGTGCCGATTATCAGGTAATTATTGCCAATCATATCCGGCTGTAGCTGCATAAATAGGTAGGTTAGCTGCTGCTCAATCTCATCTCGATGGGCAATAATCAAGTCACAGTAGGGACAGTAACGGCAAGTTTTATTCACCACGACGGGTTGTAGTGGATCGACATGGATCAAGAGGGGAAACTTCCGCAACTTGGTTTTGCCATCACACTTGGGACACGAGGTAAACCGTGCGTCTTGGTAGGGATTCAAGAAAAATTTGTGGCGGGGAGGCTTTTTGCCAACGCGAGTCATGACGTTCTCCTACAGCCCTACGGAGTTAGACTAGCATTTCTACTCTTCTAAATGCTCTAGGTCAAGTTGCGAACTGCCAATGGCAACCTTCAACAACTCAGGACTTACGTCCAGACCGTGCATCTGGTAGGGGTACGATATATCGTACCCCCACAATTTGTGATTTAGACTCAGATATGTCTTGAAAGTCAAAAGTCACACTTCGACAAGACTTCGGCGTGAGCGCTCAGTCGAACGCTCAGTGACCAACTCAAAAGTCAAAACAAAAGAAGATTAACTTTCATTCTTTGCTGTGAAGGCAGTTCATGGGGAGTCTTGCACCATTCTCACTAAATCCCACAATCCGCCTTGAACTTAAGGAAAAAGGCTCATAGCCCAAGTCGGTTTCAACCGACTCCTGATCAGGATTTCAGTCGGGAGCATGTCAGGGCAAGCACATCAATCCTTTGTCCGCACTTTGTGCCGCTACGCTAACACCCCAGCCCCTCTCCTGCCCCCCCTTAGTCCCCCCCAATTCTGGGGGGAAAAGGGAGAGGGGAGCAAGATTTCCGGTTCCCCTTCTCCCAAACTTGGGAGAAGGGGTTAGGGGATGAGGGCTGGCAAGGACTTGTTATCATGCAAAAACCAAATAGGGATCAAGCGGATATTGCATCGATTTCAAAATTCTGTAGCTAAATTTACCAAATCCCATTAAAAACTCTTATAGGTGTTATTGAGGAGAACTGAGGCGTAAGGCTTGTAGAGGTTTATGACAGCCAAAAAGAATCTCATTGTTATTGGCAACGGCATGGTAGGGCATAAGTTCCTAGAGCTGATGATTGCCAAAGGAGCAACACAGCACTGGAATTTGATTACCTTCTGTGAAGAACCGCGTGTTGCCTACGATCGCGTTAACCTCAGTGGCTATTTTTCTGGCAAAACTGCGGCAGATTTATCCTTAGTCGAACCTGGATTATACCAGGAAAACGGTATTCAGATTCATATTGGTGATAAAGCAGTCGCTCTTAATCGGGAAGAAAAAACAGTCTCCTCGGCAAATGGTTTAACGGTTCACTACGACAAAATTGTCCTAGCAACGGGTTCTTACCCCTTCGTGCCACCTATTAAAGGCAATGATACCCCAGGAACCTTTGTCTACCGGACGATTGAAGACTTAGAGAAACTATCTGATTACGCTAAAAACTGCAAGGTTGGTGTCGTTGTTGGTGGGGGTTTATTAGGGTTAGAAGCAGCTAACGCCCTCAAGAATATGGGTTTGAACACTCATGTTGTTGAGTTTGCCCCCCG
>JAIUYC010000255.1 GCA_020216575.1 Coleofasciculus sp. S288
TTGCGTAAATCCTGTCTTGACGATCGCACTGCTCGTTGGGTATATTGCAGTAGAACATTTGTTCTAATTCAGAATAATCCCTTAAATCATGGTAAACACCCTGTTATGGGAGCCTCTAACGAACGCGATTCGCTAACGCGATAGCTCCGCTTCACGCATCCGTTATGGATGAAAGAAACTACTCCCCAGCTCCCTGTGTTCCCCCTGCGAGTTTCTTGAGAGGGCTTTGTTCACCTTGCTGGTTCCTGCATTAGTCAACGTCTGGAAAGTGCATGCCAACAGGTGTAGCTAAGCAAAGCAGGTAGGCGCAAAAAGTCCTTTAAGGCGTCAGTTGAGAAATAGCCGACGCCAGATTTCAAGTAGCCATGCTCCGTTCAATTGTAAGTTAAATAGTCCGTAGAGAGAACAATTATGGTTGCAACAAAAGACAGCAAAGACCAGATTTTAAAAGCATTTCAGCAAATCCTTTCAGATCGAAAAAAAATTGATTCAAAAATAGCAACTAAAGAAGAAGAGGCAGAGAAGGAAAAAAACAAACAAGTTCTGGACGTTGCATCAACTTATACCATTGACAGCATTGTTAAAGGTTTAGCTGACCTGCAACTAGAGTTTGGTAACATTGTTAATGGACTGGCAGAAAAATTATCTACAGAAGTTTCCAAATTAGACGAACTAAAGCGTGCCATTGATATTGAAACTCAACATTTGCAAGAACTTCAGCAAATTAGAGTCGTCGCTGATGCCCTACATATCCTCACTCAAGAACATCAAGAAACTCTCAAAACCTTAGAGCAAAATGCAGCCAATCAGCGAGAGTCCACAGAAAAAGATATGGCTGAAAAACGTAAGCTTTGGGAAAAAGAAAAAGCAGAATTTGAGAGTGGAATTCAAGAGCAAAACGAATTATCCCAAAAAGAACGACAACAGCAGGAAGCTGACTACCAATACGAATTAGAACGCAAGCGTAAAATTGAAACAGACGAATACGAAGAACTGAAACGCAATCAGGAAAGAGAACTGCAAGAAGCGAATCAAGAAAAAGAAAAGCAATGGTCTGAACGAGAAAAAATGATCACAGAACGTCAGCCTCTCTTTGAGGAGTATCAACAGAAAGTAGAAGCTTTCCCTGCCGAACTTGAAGAAGCTGTAAAAAAAGCCAGAGAAGAGGCGATTAAAGAAGTTCACCAAGACGCTAAAGTGAAAGCAGAATTGCTTGAGAAAGAGTGGGAAGCAACCAAACAGGGCTATGAATTTAATATTCAGTCTCTAGAGCAGACAATTCAAAAACAAGTCGAACAAATTGAAAGCCTATCTGCTCAATTACAAGAAACAATGAAACAGTCCCAATCGCTCGCATTGAAAGCTTTTGATAATTCCTCAAACGCATCTCATCTAGAGAGAGTTAAAAGCTAACAACCCCTATTCATTAACCAATCAGAGGTTCTTTTTATGGCAAGTAAACCCAGCGAAAAAAATACTAAAGCACAGATTCTAGAGGCTTATGATACATTGCTGGAGGAGCGAAAGGCATTGGAGGTACAGGTCAAGCAGCTTCAGAAAGAACAAAAAAATAAACCCCCTGTTGTCTCAGATAAAAATAATCATCAATCCAGCACAGCCATGAATCAACAGCCTGCTGTTCAAGACAAAATGATTTATACGATTGACAGTCTTGTGAAGCTCCAATTAGGCTTTGGTAGTGCTGTTAGTGAATTATCCGAGAGACTCACTTCAGAAGCAGCGAAGCTGGAAGAATTACAACGTTCTGTAACTGAGGAAACTCAGCAACTTAAAGAACTCCACGATGTAGAAGATATTAAAGAGGACACGCTGGATAGTTTAATTCAAACCTACGAAGACAACTCGAAAGCTTTTCAGGAAGAAATTAACCAAAGCCGCGAAGCCTTGGATCAAGAGATTCAGGAGTTGAAGAAAGCTTGGGAAAAAGAGCAAGAGGAACACAAGCGTCAAATCAAAGAACGGAACGACGAACAGAGTAAAATTCGCCAGCGAGATGCCCAAGAGTACGACTACGAGCTGGCGCTGCGTCGCAGTTTAGATAACGAGGCTTACGAACAGCAGCAAAAAAGCTTGTACAAGCAACTAGAAGAAACCAAGCAAACGCAGGAGAAACAGTGGACTGAACGAGAAAAAGCGATCGCAGAACGCGAACAAAAATTTGAAGAACTGAAAACCAAGGTAGAAGCCTTCGAGAAGGAAAAGGAAGCAGCAATCAAAAAGGCAAAAGAAGAGGGCAAAGGCATTGCCAACTACCAAGTCAAGGTTAAGGCAGATTTGCAGAACAAGGAAATAGACGGGAATAAGCGCTTCTACGAACTGAGGGTTCACTCCCTGGAACAGACGATTCAAAATCAGGAAGCACGGATTCAACACCTCTCGAAGCAGCTGGATGCCGCACTCAAGCAAGTTCAGGATTTAGCGGTTAAGGCAATCGAAGGGGCTTCCAATGTCAGCTCCTATCAGGCGTTCAAGGAAATCGCCATGGAGCAAGCAAAAGCGCAAACGAAAGCGAAGTAATGTTTGGGTGCAGCATTGGCTCGAAGCTGCAAGATATATAGCGGTTCTCTCTCATGTGAGGTACAACACGCTCCCCCTAAATCCCCCTTCAAAAGGGGGACTTGAAGCTCAATAATGTACCTCACTAGGCTAGGAAATGCTATAGCGAGGCTAAATGAAACGTGAAACCTTCTTGTTCCCGTTCCCTGTTCCCTCTCCTCGCCCGTATGTTCACGAATCAAATAGACTGGCTATATAAGTAAAACTGACGTTATGAGGACTGAGGCATTACCTCATAACGTCAGCTAGAGTTACTTAAACTTGCGATGCTTTACTCCAATTGTCTTCCTTCTTCAAAGCTCATCGCCTCAGCCAAAAAACTTAATCTTTTACGCCAATTAGCTGATTCGCATTTGCGAACCTCGTGACACTTCTTTTTAACCAGGAAGCACGGGCAAATTCGGGACAAAAACGGTTACAGCTTTAGGGACAAGGCGAAATTTAGCTGGCGTGTGAGTTACAAGTTCACCATCGGCATTCACGGGTTGAGCTCTACCTGTATAGATTTCAAATTCTTTGCCCTGAAGAGTACGCACACCCTGCCACTCTGCCTGCTTTCCCTGCCACATGGCTGGTAGCAACAGAATAATCTGCCACCAGCGCCGATATTCCAGACTGTACAGATCCAAGCGTTCGTCATTAATGGCAGCATCATCAGCCACTGCCATGCCGCCACCATAATATCGTCCGTTTCCCACAGCAATTTGTACTGTTCTGACCCGAATGGACTTGTCACCCAGACAAATCTCTGCCCGAAATGGTCGAGCTTTCCAAATCACTTTCAGTGCCGTAACCGCATAAGCCAAAACCCCCCAACGGCGCTTGGCTTCTTTGTTCAGTTGCCTGGTAATTTCCACACTAAGTCCCAGGCTGGCGACATTAGAGAAGTACTTATGATTCACTTGACCGAGATCGATGCGCTCCTGATGACCCATTGCAATAATCTGGCACGCTTCTGGAATGGACTGGGGAATTTTGAGGGTACGGGCGAGATCGTTGGCAGTTCCCAGAGGTAAAATTCCTATAGGTAGCTGAGTGTCCACCAATCCTTCTAAAGCTGCATTTAGCGTACCATCACCCCCACCAATAATCACCAAGTCAACGCGATCGCAATAACGACGGATAATGTCCGGCAACTGCTGGGGCTGCTCAGTTGACTCCTCAAACAGCTCAAAGCCTAGCGCTTGCAACTGATTGACCACTTGAAAAAACGTCTTTTGTCCCTTTCGAGAGTGGCGATTCACCAGCAACAGCGCTCGCTGACTTGTGCTGTGCTTCATACCCAGTGGTGTTCAAACGTATCATTAACCTGCTTCCAAAGTAGGGGGAGCCGGAGGAGCCGGAGAGGTTGAGGGAGTAATGGATTTGATCGCAACTTAGTCTCATCTTTATTGAGAGTACTGCGCTCATCGTCACAAACTCTTCCTCGAAAAAACTCTCCCTGTAGAAGTAACTAGGTAATAGGGAATGGGGAATCGGTGAGTTTCACAATTACCAATTACCAAAAATAATGCGTTGAAGGAATTGGCAAGCTGAAACTCAAGGGGACGTGGAATTTAAACTTCTATCAGTTAGACCAGATAAAACGAGTTAGGTTGGTGCGTCGGGCTGATGGCTACTATGTGCAGTTCTTGGTAAATGCTAGCAACAAGGTAGACACAGAGCTGACGGGTAAGATGGTCGGATTAGATGTAGGAATTAAAGAGTTCTACACCGATTCCAATGGTCATACCGAACCAAATCCTAAGTTTTATCGGACGGGCTCCAAACGGCTGAAGTTTAGACAACGGCGTGTTTCTCGTAAAAAGAAAGGCTCTACTAACCGAAAGAAAGCCATTAATAGGCTAGGGCGAGTACACCTCAAAATAAGTAGGCAACGTGAAGAACATGCTAAGAGAATGGCGCGTTGCGTAATCCAATCTAACGATCTGGTCGCCTATGAAGATTTGAGGATTAAAAACTTAGTCAAAAACCATTGTCTCGCCAAATCGATTAATGATGCAGGTTGGTATCAGTTTAGGAAATGGTTAGAGTATTTCGGGGTCAAGTTTGACAAGATAACTGTTGCGGTTAATCCTGCCTATACCTCCCAAGAATGCTCTAACTGTGGCACTTTAGTTAAGAAGTCTCTATCCATGAGAACTCACACTTGCCAGTGCGGGTTTGTTCTGGATCGGGATTGGAATGCCGCCATTAATATCCTGAAATTAGCCTTGAGTACCACAGGGCATGTGGGAACTTGGGTTCAAGACCCGAACGCTTTGGGAGATTCGACCTCTACTTTGATTGGAGAAATCCTGTTAAAGCAAGTTGGGTCTGTGAACAAAGAATCTCCGTGGCTTTAGCCCGGAGAGTGTCAATTAAAATTCATAGCGAACACTAAAATAAATGCCGTTATCCTGAGCATTCTCCCCTCGGTCATCAATGTCAACCAAGGGAAGTGCCAAGTCTAGGCGCAGGTTCAGTCCAGGCTCTGGCTCCCAAATTACCCCCAAACCAAGGCCTGCTAAAAACTTCTCTCGTTGGGTTTCTCGCAAAGACCGTCTAATATTAGGGTCGGTATCGGGGTCATTCCAGACATAAGCAGCATCAAAAAAGGGAGCCAATTGGAACGTCGCCGCACCGGATTCATCGCGTTCGAGCGTGATGCGATCTTCAACGGTGAAGCGCACGCCATTATCCCGCGCCCGAACGTTTTGCCGATAGCCCCGCAACGATTGACCGCCGCCTACGACAAATTGTTGAGAAGGCAGTAGACTATTTGGGGTCAACTGGATGTCGGCTCCTATGATTAAAAAGTTATCCTCACTCAGAACTTGCACCCGTTGCACTTGGCCTAACCAACTGAAGAAGCGTCCATCAGGTTGGGGATTGGGATTGACCGTCGCATCAAACCAACCCGTCCCTAGGCTAAAAAGCGATCGCAACGACCAAGCCCCTCGAATATCGCGACGCAAATAATCCTGTCCGAACTTAATCACACTCGTTCTAGTGATGCCATCTTCGTCAGCCCCAGGCCCAGGGAAACCGAAGCCACTAATTAGAGTTTGGCTTTCCTGAAGTGTAAAGGCTAAGGACAAGGCAAATTCTTCTCGGGGAGTGCGAATAAGTGGCTGTTGGAAACTAATTTCATACAGCTCCGAGTCTCCCTCAATATTCAGGACTCGAATCTCCTCATCAACGATTTCATTCCGATTGATTGAAGTTCTCAATTGCACAGCGCCGTTCATGGGATTGACCGGCACCCGATAAACCAATTCAAAATTATCAGCGCCACCCCTTGTCGTGTGATAGTAGGAGGTAGAAATTGCATCTCCAATGCCTGTAAGGTTGCGATAAAGCAGGTTAAGTCCCAAGCGTTCCGAGCCAACACTGGGTGGCGAGTAATTGTCAATGCCAACACTGCCTTCAAATGGGTCAGCCTCGACAACGCGAACGATGAGAACGCTCTGTCCCACTTGGGTTCCCGCTCGCAAGCTGGCTTCTACATTCTCAAATAACGGGTCAGCTCTTAGCAATCGCAATTGGTCTTCCAACTCAGCCGTACTCAGGGGAGTCCCAGCCCCCAGCCGCACACGACTGCGGATATATCCGGGATTAACTCGCCGCGTTCCCTCAATGCGAATCTCTTCCAGGCGGCCCTCAATGACCCGAATTTCCACGACAGCTCCTTCGGGAGGAAGCACTTGATCGACAAGAATTGCTCTAGAGGTGATATAGCC
>JAIUYC010000256.1 GCA_020216575.1 Coleofasciculus sp. S288
CAGTCACCTGTTTTGCCACGGGGTCAGATCGAGAAAAACCAGCGTTATGGGTTGATGGCAATATCCATGCGACAGAACTTGCCCCGTCAAGTGTCTGCCTGTATCTGCTGCACACCTTAGTAAAGGGCTACGGCACGAATCCTGACATCACCCGCTGTCTGGATACTCGCGTCTTCTACATCTGCCCCCGTGTTAATCCGGATGGTGCAGAGTTGGCACTGGCTGACCGACCGAGATATTTGCGCTCCAGTACCCGCCCCTATCCCTATGATGAGGGAGATAGGGAAGGATTAGCGATCGAAGATATGGATGGGGATGGTCGCATCTTAAACATGCGCATTCCTGACCCTAACGGTCCCTGGAAAATCTGCCCTACTGAGCCACGCCTGTTAGTTCAGCGCGAACCGACAGAAATAGGTGGAGAGTATTATCGCTTACTGCCGGAAGGGCGAATAGAGGACTACGATGGATTCCTGATTCAGATGCAACGCCCCAAAGAAGGGCTGGACTTGAACCGCAATTTTCCCTTCCTGTGGCGACAAGAATCCGAACAAGCTGGAGCGGGTCCCTATCCTACCTCAGAAACGGAAGTGCGATCGCTCGTTCAATTTGTTACCACTCATCCCAATATCACTGCTGCTGTAGCATTTCACACCTACAGTGGCGTTCTGTTGCGTCCCTACAGCCATGTCAGCGATGAGGAATTTCCCGTCAATGACCTCCGCATCTACAACCGCATTGGCGAAAAAGGAACTGAACTCACTGGATACCCCGCGATTTCCGTGTTTCATGAGTTTCGCTACGACCCCAAAGAAGTCGTTACTGGCACGTTTGATGACTGGGCTTATGAACACCAGGGAGTATTTGGCTGGACGGTGGAACTCTGGAGTCCTCAGCGCCAAGCCGGAATTACGGAATACAAATACATCGACTGGTATCGAGAACATCCTCTCGAAGATGACCTCAAACTGCTGCGCTGGAGCGACGAAAAACTTGCAGGTAAGGGCTACATTGACTGGTATCCGTTTGACCATCCCCAACTTGGTCTCATTGAACTAGGGGGTTGGGATGCTATATATGCCTGGTCAAATCCTCCGCCAGACCTTCTGGAGCAAGAAATTGCTCGCTTCCCAGACTGGCTGGTATGGCAATTGTTAATTTCCCCCTACTTAGAGATTTACGAAGCGAGTGCTTACCGCCTAGGGGATTACACCTATCGGGTTCGACTGGTTATCCAGAATACTGGCTGGCTTCCTACCTACGTGACTCAAAAAGCCCTGGACAAAAAGCTGGTACGAGCTTGCATCTGTGAAATTGAGTTGCCGGAAGGGGCAACGCTGGCAACAGGCAAGCCGCGTGAAGAGTTAGGTCAACTGGAGGGGCGTGCCTACAAATCCTCAGCTCCCACGAAGCGACAGCGCGATGTTACCGATGACCGAGCAAAGGTCGAATGGGTGGTGCATGCGCCAGAGGGGGGCGTTGTCAAGCTGGTAGCCCGTCACGAGCGTGCTGGAGTTGTTCGTACTGAAGTGACATTGGCATAATGTTCGAGCCGTGAACCTTAGGGTTCATGGTTCATGGTTAGTTGTTAGTTGGATGCATGCATGATTCCTACCACCTAGCACCTACCACCTACCACCTTCTTCAGGTCACTGAACTGACTTATAGTAGTGACTATCGCATCTACTTGAATCGCTATAGATGAATTATTTTATTGAGTTTTGTAAAAAAATTAAAAGGTATCTTGAAAAAAGTCCCAAAAATGTTCCCATTACCTTGAGTGGCTTTTTTCTAATTCTTATTAGTTGTATTGATTACCTAGTCTCTCCGGAAATTGTCCTATCTGTTTTTTATCTGCTGCCGATTTCTCTAAATGCCTGGTTCGTTAGTCAGAAGGCTGGTTTTTTTACTGCTGTTTTGAGTGCGATCGCTTATTTTTTAACTAACCTCAACCTCGATCAGAAAGAGAGCTACCTTTTAATTCATGTTTGGAACACTGGCATTTGGCTGATTTTTTTCTCAATTATTTCGTATTTACTCGTCAAACTGCGACGTGTTATGCATCAAGCCCAAGAGGCGGCTCGCATCGATTCACTCACGGGAATAGCTAACCGACGATTGTTTTTTGAATTAGCTCGATTAGAACTTAAAAAATCTCATAGATACAGACATCCATTAACCATTATTCAAATTGATATTGATGATTTTCAACTGTTTCAGAATAGTCGAGTGTATCGTGCTGGTGAAAAGCTTTTAAAGACTGTGGCTGGTACTTTGAAAAATTATCTGCGCGAAACCGATATCATAGCCCGAATTGGAGATGATGAATTTGTCATTTTACTGCCAGGAAGCGGATATGAACCAGCCCGTGTTGTTATCAATCGAGTTCAGGACAAGCTTTTAGAGTCGCTCCAGAATAACTCATGGTCTATAACATTTAGTATTAGTGCAGTGACCTTTATCAATCCCCCGAATTCAGTGGATGTGATGCTCCAGCGTACCGATCATTTAATGTATTTAGTAAAAAATAACGGTGAAGATGCTCTAAAGCATATAACTTCAGTTTGAAAAATTTAACTGAACACTTGACGCTCGGATTTACTCATTGGGAAATAGAAAAGCGATCGCTACAATACCAGATAGTGTCAGCAGACTTACCCAAAAAAATGCGACGACAAAGATAATCATAATCGTTATTTATCTCCACGATAAATAAATCCTATATATTTTGCATCGAAGTTATAGCAAAAGGCAGTGGTTCGACAGGCTCACCAATCGGGCAGAAGGCTTCAAGGGATGCATATTGAGTGGTCAAGGTTTCAGGATTTGGCTGTGTCCTAATCGTCTCGGCGACTGCTATAAATCAATGCTAATCCTAGATGTCTTTAAAGTAACGGCTAGCTATGTCAACTTGATGACTATTTTGTGTCAATCCTTTGTCATCCTATACCGCTTACTTTTACTAATACCAAGTACCAAGTGCCAATTCCTGATATCAATTCGCTAAATGCCGGCTACAAATCACTCCCCGTTCGGCTGAGCGCTCACGTCGAAGCCTGCTCCTCCTTAAAGGGAGTTTAGGGGAGGAAGTCTTCACAGTTTTTTATGTAGAGTCTTGCTGCTTTGTCTTGGTCGTTTATCTGAAGAATTTCTTTGAATATTTGATAGGCTTCTTGAATTTTTTTAGCGTGGTAAAGTATAATTGCATCCTCAAATTTTGACCGGGTTCGCAGCTTTAGATCGAATATCTGAATCGGATCGGCATCGAAAACATCAAACACCGATACTAGCTCTTTTTTACCTTTGACGGGAATTTGACCGAGAAATCTATAGTGATAGTTAGTTTGGTCGTTCAGCCCTAAGAGAGTTTGTTCGCTGATGATAATGGAGGCACCGTAGACTTTGGTTAAATCTTCGAGGCGAGACGCTAAGTTGACAGCATCGGAAATGACGGTGCTTTCCATACGTTGTTCTTCGCCGATTGTTCCTAACATCAAACTGCCGGTATGCAAGCCAATGCCGATCGCGATCGCTGCATAGCCAGTTTTTTGGCGGTGCATATTATAGAGTGAGACTTGTTTTTGCATGTCAATCGCAGCTTGTAGGGCGTCTTCAGCCGCTTCGGGAAATAGTGCCATGATGGCATCCCCGATGTATTTATCAATAAAACCCTTGTGCTGGCGGATGCTCGGCCCGACGCGGTTCAAGTACGAATTAATAAAATCAAAGTTTTCTTTGGGAGACATGCCCTCTGACATTGTGGTAAAACTGCGAATGTCAGAGAACATAATCGTCATTTCTTGCTGCACTTGGTCGCCCAGGCGGACATTCATGATACTGTTATGTCCGAGAAAACGCAGAAATTCGTGGGGGACGAAGCGGCCGTAGGCGACGTTGATTTTAGACAGTTCGATATGGGTTTTGATTCGCGCCAGTAGTTCCTGTTTTGAGACGGGTTTGGTGAGATAATCGTTAGCACCTGCACTCAAACCTTCCACAAGGTCTGACACTTGATTTCTAGCCGTTAACATCACAATCGGCATTTCATTGGCTGGAAATTGCTCTCGGATTTTTTTGCAAACTTCATAGCCGGACATTTTCGGCATCATTACATCCAAGACGATTAAATCCGGTTTCAAACCGTTCTCAAGTTCAGCTAATGCCTCCATTCCATTCCTGGCTTGGATGACGGTATACTTTTGCAGGGATAGATGGTTGGTGAGGACTTGTAGATTAATCGGTTCATCATCCACTGCCAAAATTGTAAAGTCCCCTTGTGCTGTCTGTAGGAGTGGGGGTAATGGCGATGCTGTATCCTCTCGAAGGTTTGCGATCGCACAATGGGATACAGTATCCGGTGTCGGTTCGACTCGTTCCCAGGCCTCACTGGGAACGGCCGTACTGATAGGCAGGGTAAACATGAATCGCGAACCGTTGCCCAGTTCTGACTCGACGCAGATAGTCCCGCCATGCAGTTCAACCAGTTGTTTGGTAATGCTCAGTCCTAGTCCCGTGCCGCCATACTCACGGGCGATGGAAGCGTCAGCTTGCTCGAAGGATTTAAAGATGTCCTCGAATTTGTCGGCGCAGATGCCAATGCCGGTGTCGGCAACCGCTATCTCCACCATGTCGTTTACCACGACAGCCGACACGGTGATTGACCCAACTTCGGTGAACTTGATGGCATTGCCAACCAGATTGTACATGATTTGTTGCAGGCGATTTTCATCACCTTCAACGGCGGGGAGATCGATGGGAATTTCGTTTCTCAGTTCTATCGGTTTGCCAGCGACAAGGGGGCGAGACAGATTAAGAACTATCTCAGTAATTTGTCGAAAGTCTATTGGTCTTGATTGTAGTTCGATGTCTCGATTCTTCAATTTGGCAAAATCAAGAATATCGTTAACGAGACTCGCTAGCCGCTTGCCACTGGAGACAACCATCGAGAGGTTAGCGCTTTGCCTATCATTGAGCGTACCCGCCGCCCCGTCTATTAAAGATTCAGCGATGCCGATAATGCCGTTAAGCGGGGTACGCAGTTCGTGGGAGATATTGGCTAAAAATTCATCTTTGAGCTGATCGAGGCGCTGTAAGGCTGTATTATTGAGTTCGAGTTCTTGAGTGAACCGAATGCGTTCGGCTTCAGCGTGTTTGCGTTGAGTGATATCTTGGAAGGCTGCGATCGCATAAACAACATTACCCTTTTCATCAAAAATGGGAGTCGCCCACACTTCCAAGGGAATAATTTTATCTCCTCGGTAAAGTTCGAGATTATCAACGGCCGCTCTTTCACCCCTCAATGCCCGCACAATAGGCTGTTCTTCGGCGGGGTAAATTTGTTGGGTTCCTGCAATGTAGGCTTGCTCAAACTCTGGCAAGCCCTCCGCCGTAACGTTGGGTAAGATGCTTTCACCGAGTAATTCCTGGGCGGTTTGATTGGCGTAGTAAGCGTTACCCGTGCTATCAACCACGAATATACCCACCGGTACCGCTTCTAAAAATTGAGCCAACTGTCTCTCATTGTCGTGCAACGCCTCTTGAATACGCTGGCGTTCAGCGATTTCTTGCTGGAGATTTTTTAATAACTCGGCTTGAGCTTGTTGTGCCAATCGCTCTTTGTGTTGCGCCTCTTTGATTTGCCGCACATGTTGCAGCGTTTTGTTCGTCGTAATTTCTAAGTCTTGAAAATCGATCGGTTTAGTCAGGAAATCAAATGCACCGAGATTCATTGCCTTCCTGATATTTTCTATATCTCCATAGGCGGAAAGAATCACAGCTTTGATTGTGGGATAGTGTTCTGCCAACTTCGCAATCAACGTCAGCCCATCCATTTGGGGCATGTTGATATCAGTCAGCACCATATCGATATCCGGTTCAGCTTCCAGCTTTTTTAGGGCTTCCACCCCATTCTGGGCGAAAACAAACTGAAGTTCCTGGTGCCGAATTTTTTTTCTAAATTTCTGGCGGATCAGGGATTCTAAGTCAGGTTCGTCATCTACAACCAGTATTTTCGCTGGCATAGTTTTTCCCCGATCGGGATTGACTACATGTTTGTTTATTCAGGAATTTCACCGGGTCAGTTTTCCAAATTGGTTTTCTAAATTTCTGGCAGATTAGGGGTTTTAAGTCTGGCTTATTATTCACAACGATTATTTTAGATAGCATCGTTGCCTCTCTAATTAAAACTGGACAAATCAAAGATTTTTTGTTTTAAGGTATTAAATTCAAGGGGTTTGTGAAGGTAATCGTCAGCTCCATATTCTAGGGCTGTCT
>JAIUYC010000257.1 GCA_020216575.1 Coleofasciculus sp. S288
TGCTCTAGGAGTTAGCACCATTCCCAGTTTACTCATACTAGCTGAACATTGGAGTTTTTCTTCGCCTCATAGAATCGGCTGGCAACAGCTCCAATTGAGTAAATTAAAGCTGTATTACTCGACGCTCCAACCGCAGCACCGATGAGAGGAAGGAGTTCCACAAAGCTTAAACCTCCCTTGAGTACGCCAGAACTTCCCACAGATAAACCGAAAATTGCCAGCACTTCGCCCCGTCGCGTTGGGTCTTTAAGCGGAAATCCGTAAGCAGCTGCAATGCGATAAATCATCTCAGCTTGGATTGCTGTAACCGCAGCCAGCTCGACTCCGAATAAAGCTAGCGCAAAAGGAGGTACAAAGTTAGTCAGTAATCCAATCCCTCCAGCTTTCATGGCGGCATCAACAACAATGCGGTGAGCGAGTTGCTCAGTTGATTCTAGAGGGTGTTCTTGTCGCAATTTGTCTACTTCCTGTTGAGCCTTCTCTACATCAACCTGACCGAGCGCCGTTAGTAGTACATTGATACCTGGAACTTTGGAAGCATATTTAATCAGCGGATTTTCAGCGATGGGAGTGACTATTTTGCCTATGGTTTCCGTCCCATCTTCCACAAATCGCATTGTCGCAGGCCCAACTGACTTTCCTACATAAGCGGTAGTGCCTGTAACATTGTCAGCAGCAACTTGAACCGCTCCAGAAGCGGTCTTAGCCGCACAATTAGCGATGCGAGCGGCTGTTGCGATCGCTTCACTCATTTGATCCGTGAATAAACGTTCTGTGCTTCGTTCTACCATCGATTTCGGTTGGCTTCTCTACAGTGGGACTAACTTATCTTCTACTCTAAAAGAGCAAAGGCTCACTATACCTCTATCCCGTGACGTACTGACCCTTCCCCAGTCTTCACAGAGCAGCGATAGTTACCACTCAAAATGCTACTCACACTACCTTAGACAGTTTTGTCGTTCGATATCGCTAGAATTGTATTTTAGCCAGGTAAGAACTTGCGATCGCAAAGTACAGTACGCATTTTTTTGCAAACTGCTGAAAGTCTGGACGGAGCGTAATTTTTCCCGTTCAAATCTTGCCTAATCTATCATTGGATAGATTTATTTTTCATGAATTCTTTCTCAGGATGCACGTCACCAGCCCTGAATTTCACTTTAATAAATAAATGTAAAGACATGGGTGGGCGCAGTCTAAACTATGCTTAAGCGCCTACAACGCAGCTGCTAACCTCAAACAAGACCATTAATTAACTGACTGATAATTTCGGTCAGTTTGCTAAGAGGCTGATATCTTCTAGGGGTGTTTGCGTTCACTCAAATAACGCTCATTTCATTATTGTTGTATCTTGTGGCTAAGCTTCTGAACTCAGGGTGTTGTAGAACAAGCTAAGCCGTTCAAACTCTCAGATTACTCACTTCAAATACAAACTACAACAGTAAAAACTCCAACTCCATTTCGACCATAGGAGATAACATGGCGGCTATTTTGCATGCAATTTATACATTGGCACATTTCGGTTTATTAGTTTGGGGAATTCATCTATTTCAACAATCGAACAACATCGGCACGATTCTATTGCTTGTGGTGCTAGTTGGATTGATCTATGACAATCTAATCATTTCCTTAGGTAGCCTGATAGGGGAAGGAAAGCTGCTGGAGTCACTCAATAGACTGCGTTTTTTATTCCATACCTTATTCACGCCGTTACTTGTCGTTGTTGCCGTCGAACTGGCTCACAATGCTGGTGTGATGTGGATTAGCAGCCCGATTGTACGCTGTATAGCTTGGACGATTGCCCTAGGATTGATTGCGTTTGAATTCGGGAACAAGTTTTTGAGGCTGAAACTAGTATCAGCAACATTTGCAGGCACTTTACGTTACAAAGAGGAGGAAAGTAACAGTGTACCGCTTGCAGCAATTTTGACAATTTTGCTGGTTGCTGGGGTGGGAATTAGTATCTGGCAAACAATGCAGTGTCCTTGGGTGTTTCTAGGAGCGCTAGTCATGTTCTTAGGCAGTGCTGTCCCAACCCGAATCGTTGGCCCCGTGCTGGGTTCCGGGGTTGAAATCGTATTGGCTTTAAGCTTGCTGGCAGTTGGACTTCAGCTATAAAAGACTAGTACATCAGGGCGGAAATAACTATCCCATTGAAAAAGATTAAAAAGCTTACTGTACAAGCTTTCTTTCATAAAAGCCCTCTGCCTCCTGCCTTCTGACTTGTAAGTGAGGAGTAGGGAGTGGGGAATGGGAGATACCACTTTCAGGCTTGGCGGTGAATTTTTTTCATTGGGACTGCCTTCTTACACTAGTTGGTTTTCAAGGCCACAAGCTGGCTTAATAGAGGGTCATTCTTTTGGTATAACATCAATCATTCTTTAGTTAGAAACTAGGGAAAAAAGTTGTAGTTACCTTAGTGAGTAGGGACGACAGAGTAGAAGCAGTGGCTAACCTGCTGTGAGCCTTTAAGTGTGAGGAACATTGCACTCAACCATTCCAGTGCTACCCTGACGTTTGGCTCAGAACCCGGAGATTCTTCTTATTCTGTTTCATCAGTCGGGTAGGGGCAATTCATAAATTACCTCTACCTTTATTTTTGTATCAATTTATCCGGGTTCATTATTTAGAAATCAATACTTATTTTGATAACAAATCTATTTAAGAATGCAATTATCTGTCGCAAGAACTAATGTTATCCCATAAAACCTGAACTATCGATAGAAACAAGAGAAAGTTTTTGATATTAAAACTAGAGTTATATCAGTTCTCAAATAAGTGGAATATAACCATCACTCTCCTGACTTCTATTTTAAAGGCAGAACAGAAAATCTTTGGACTAAATCTTTTTCAGGTTCTTTTTAAGTGGTTGAGGCAGACGAGCCAACCACAACCACCGACCAGATGTAAATACATGAACTCATAGGATTGAAATAGAAATGGAACCAGAACTGAAGCGGGGAAGAGTAGGCAGCAATATAAAAACCCTAATCAATAAAGTAGAGATTCAGGGGGTGGTGAGTTGATGTACTCCCCGATGCGATCGCAAAGCCACAGTGAGAGAATTCGACAGGCACTCGAGCAAGTCATCAGAGGCGAAGATGGTATCTCACTCTACGATGTCAAGCCTGAACAACGGGGTCATTTTACCCTAGTGTTCACAGCACTTACGTTTTCAATGTTTCTGATTAGCGTTGCGCTCAATCAAGCCGATATTCAAGGGTTCTATATCTGGGTTGGTATGGCTTGTCTTGTTGCCAGTCTGCCCTTCCTAGCCACCGCTTTAACGGAGAAGATATCTGAAAGTCAAAGAAGCAGCAATCCGTGTAACCCCTTAGAGTATTTGGAAACACAAGCATCCCCTATTCTTGAACCTATGCTTGTGAATTCGCTGGTTTCATACCCCAGCAATCAAAAAGACTGGTTGTGGCAGGATTGGAACATTCGTTACATCTCTATGCACAACCCCGAAAGTCAAATCCCGATGATTCTATTGCACGGCTTTGGCGGTTCTATCGGACACTGGCGACAGAACATTGCAGAACTAGGGAAGTATCACAGTGTTTATGCACTGGATCTATTGGGCTTCGGTGCTTCTGCCAAACCGATTGCTCCCTATGGGATTGGACTGTGGGTTGAGCAAGTCTATGAGTTCTGGCGAACCTTTGTGCGGGTTCCCGTCGTGCTAGTAGGCAACTCCATTGGCTCAGTTGTTTGTTTAGCCGCCGCCGCCGCCCATCCGGAGATGGTACGAGGTGTGGCAATGATTAGCTTACCCGATACTTCACACTCTGAAGACTCGATTCCAAAAGCCATCCGTCCATTCGTGCAGAGGCTCAAAGCCATCTTCACATCACCCCTGCTGCTGCAACCCCTGTTTCACCTAGTGCGACAACCCTGGATTGTGAGGCATTGGGCAGGATTGGCATATGCCTGCAAAGAAGCCATTACAGATGAATTGCTTGAAATTCTCACTGCACCTGCTCGCGACTTAGGTTCTGCTAAAGCCTTCTGTGCGATTCTCAAAGCCATGCTCAGCCCCTCGTTTAGCCCTTGTATTAAGTCAATCCTGACCAACCTAAAGATTCCATCGTTGTTATTATGGGGTCAGCAAGACCGCATGATTCCCTCAACTTTGGCTCGTCGTTTCCTAACCTATAACCCGACACTGCAACTGATAGAGGTTGAGAATGCCGGACACTGCGCTCATGATGAGTGTCCAGAACAGGTTAACCAGGAATTGCTCCACTGGATTCAAACGCAGGTGCTAGCTTTCAGTAGTTGATTCGTTCGCTAACTTTGCCTCCACTGATACCAAATTCGTTTCACTAACCCCCTTTTTCACTCAGAGGGGACAAGGGGGACAAGGGAGACAAGGGGGACAAGGGAGACAAGGGGGACAAGGGGGACAAGGGGGACAGATGAGAGACTATTGACGAAAAAGGGTTTTCAAAGGCGGATTTGGTAGGAAGTCTTCACTCCACAAAAGGCATTCACTAGACGGGCAAGATGCCCATCCCACAAGAGTTTTAGAAATTCAAAAAAATCAAGCTTCCTCGATGCGGATGCGTTCTTTTCCTGCATAGATATTGAATCGCTCCCCTCGCAAAAATCCTACTAGCGTAATTCCAAACTCTTTCGCTAGTACCACAGCTAGACTACTAGGAGCCGAAACCGCACAGACAATTGGCACACCTGCTGCCAAACACTTCTGTAAAATCTCGAAGCTAGAGCGTCCGCTCACCATCACAATATGATTATTTAATGGCACTTGGTCACTGAGTACGGCTGAACCAATCAACTTATCCAACGCATTGTGACGCCCAACATCCTCTCGCACCGATAGCAATTGTCCCTCTGCATCGAACAGCGCTGCTGCGTGTAGCCCTCCAGTGGTTGAAAAGACTCGCTGAGCGTTTCGTAACTGCTCCGGGAGGCTGTAAATCGCCTCTGTTGTTACTTCTAGACCTTTGAGGATAACTGAATAACTCCGCGATCGCAACGCCTCCAGACTGGCTTTCCCACAGACTCCACAGGCACTTGTGGTAAAAAAGTGGCGTTCTAGGGGTTGTAAATCTACGCTCAACCCTTCCCTGAGTTTCACATTCACGATATTGTAGCGCTGTTCCCCATCGACATCGCGATCAACACAGTAGCTAATGCGCTCAATATCCTCCCGACTCCTAATCGCTCCTTCACTGTAGAGGAACCCCGCCGCTAGTTCAAAATCTGCCCCCGGTGTTCGCATCGTCACGGCAACCGTCTTTTGGGGAGAAACGAGGCGAATTTCCAGAGGTTCCTCCGTTGCCAATTGGTCAAAATGCGATCGCATTTTGCCATTCTCTACCACCCAAACTTGAGCTTTGGTTTTGCTTCCAGGGGGCTTCATCATGATTGGTTTATTCGTCGCTATGGCGGTTGCAGGCCTGGCAATTTTCATTTTCTACCCGCTTTTTTCCTGAACCTTAAGGCTTCCAGTCAAAAGAACCAACTCATTCAGGTTTGTTTTTCAAAGTCCTTTGGATCGGTTCCCCAATTCACCCAGCGAATTGCCTCCCTCGCCGATCGCATCGTTGGGGGTACGCGCAAGGCGTGAATGAATCCTGTACTAGGGCAGGTCATTTTTAGGAGGTAAATTGACTCTAGCTCGAACTCCATATTGATTCTTAATAGCGTGTATTCTTGCCAAGAATCTAAAGGTTTCACGGGTAACTCCTGACAAATTCGAGCATAGCCAATCTCTTGGATTAACACTCGCCGCACTTCAGCATTCCATTCGTGTAAAAGCCATTTGGCTTGCCACTGGTGGGGGTGCAAAGCACCATATTTTTTAGGTAAGGTTACACCCTGATAGGAGTAAAGACAGTAGCCGTCCGCAAATTGCAGGGCAGGTTCTCCCTCGGCGTGAAGGCGACGTTCGCGATCAAAGGAAAGTTGGATCGGGCGATCGCAAACAAGTGCTACCTTTTCAAACAGGAACATCCAGCCGCAGTGCTTGACTAGCGCCTGAAAGACTTGCCATTTTTGGGGATGATGAACGCAATTCAAAACGGAAATACAAAAATCGAACCAAGCCCCACCAGTAACCCATAATTCGGGGTTAATCCAGTTAATATACGAGGGAATCCTCAGGTCGTTCTCCAGTTGATTTTTCAGTTGCCTCCAGAGTAAGCTTAATTGGCTGTCCAGTTCGCTGAGTTGACCTTCCAGTTCGCTCCACAGTTTGCCCTCTAACTGCTTCCCCAGTTGGCTTCCCGGTTGACTGAGAAGCGTAT
>JAIUYC010000258.1 GCA_020216575.1 Coleofasciculus sp. S288
CTCCTGAATTTGAGGTGTATGCACCCTGGCGTGACGAGGAATTTCTGGAGTGTTTCCCTGGTCGCAGTGAAATGATTGACTTTTGTCAAGATAAGGGACTTGCTGTGGCAGCGACGAAAGATAAACCTTACTCCACCGATGCCAACCTACTAGGTCTGACCCACGAATCAGGACTCCTGGAAGCGCTGACTACGCCTGCCCATTTTGTGAAGCCGATTATGGGTTGCTATCCTGCTGATGCTCCAGATCAAGCGGAAGAGTTTACCGCACATTTCGAGCAAGGCCGCCCAGTCTCAATCAATGGTAGTCCTGTAAACTTAGTTGAGGCATTCCTTCAGGCAAATGCGATCGGTGGGAAGCATGGTATTGGGATTGGTACTCATTTAGTAGAAAACCGTTTTGTGGGGATTAAGTCACGGGGCGTTTATGAAAGCCCTGGTGTAGAATTGTTGGGAACCTGCTATGCATTTCTACTGCAACTAATTTTAGATCGCCGTGCGCGTGAATTCTTTGACCAGCTATCTTTATTAATTGCCAAGCAGATTTATCAGGGTTATTGGTTTGACTTGGCTACTCAGATGGCACTCCAAGCCATTCACTGCACAACAGAACTGGCGACAGGAACGATTACAGTCTCACTTTACAAAGGCAATATCTCGTTTGTCTCAGCAAGTAATACACCTCATTCCCTCTATTCAGAAGAAAACGCTTCCATGGAGGGTGTCGGTAGCTATAATCATGCCGATTCGGAGGGATTGTTGCGTGTATTTGGTGTAAGTGCGCGTGTACTGGCTACAAGTGGTCAAATTAAGGCTTAGAGGAAAATCTTTTCTCTCAAGTACTGAGTTGAGTGGGTGCGTTAGCCCCAGCGTAACGCACCCCCTAGATAAGAGGTGAGCGTGCTGATCCCCTAGCTTGCGATCGCTAGAATGTTACTGATAATCCATTAGGAAAAATCTTCCGTTAGCCAGTTCAGGACGTTGAGAGGGAATCGTTATGACGACAGAACTAGACACTAATCGACAGAACCTCTACGAGACGGACTACCTGAAATGGATTGAAACTACAGTAGAGAAGTTGCGGGTTCAGGACTACTCAAACATCGATTGGGAAAACCTTATTGAAGAATTCGAGGACATGGGGCGGAGCGAGCGCAGGAGTTTAGAGAGTAACCTGATCGTAGTTCTGACTCACTTGCTCAAGTGGCAATTTCAGCGGGAGTTTAGAAGTGGTAGCTGGAAAGGTAGCATCGCTGAGCATCGCAGACGCATTCGTAAAGCTCTAAAGGAATCTCCCAGCCTCAAGCCTTACCTTGAACAGGTGTTTGCTGAGTGCTATTTGGAAGCGGTTGAACAGGCGAGTGCTGAAACTGAACTGCCAGTGGAAACATTTCCGCAAGAATGCCTCTATACATCCGTAGAAGTTTTAGACTCTAACTTTTTGCCGGAATGACACGGTCTGAGGCTGTTCTAGTTGGCCTGAAGTGATTGGCACGGGATAGGACGGGTTAGACGAGCTGGATGCCTGGAAGCAGCTGTGAGTATGGGGATTAAAATAATATAAATGTACTTAATCCCTAAAAATTTAATTTTCAATTTTGGATGCGTTAGGGTAAAAGTATCGTTGGTTGAAAACATCATTCTATCTAAACGAGGCAGCTAGAGATGCACAGAATTATCTCATCGCACTTAAAGACTTTCTCTAGCAGCGTTTATTCAGGCTTATGCAACGATTGGTTACGAACCTTGTGACAATGCTGAATTTGAGCCTGAATTTCAAAAACTAGCAATCTATGCCAGGGATGATTGTCAATTTGATGACGGACAGCCAACTCATGTAGCGAGGCAGTTATCGAATGACAGATGGACTAGCAAATTAGGTGAGTTGGAAGATATTGAACATGAACTTGATGGACTGACAGGCTTTATTATGGAAGGGTAGCAAAGATTTTAAAGCGCTCTGCCAGTTCATAGAGTGAAGTGCAACTCTACAGAACTTACTAAAATTGGTTTATAAGTGAAATAAATTCTCAAACCAAGCCCCTATGAATGAATTGGTGGCTAAGTCTCTTCTAGCCCTCTGGCTGGCTCAGCAGGATACAGAAGTCCACCTGAGTCCCAATGAAGAATCTGCACTAGAAGACATAGAATATCGACTAGCACTGCGTCCTGATACCTGGGAGTCCATTGAAAAAGATTTGATGGCACTCATCCAGGGAAATGCTAACTTAAATCAAGCGTTTCAAGAGGTCAGACCCAAACTGGATGAAATGGATAAGGAGGAACTTCTCGATTTACTACCCAGCGAAACTGAACAAGAGGCAACACCGGATACTAGCGATGTTGTAACCTACGATTCTGTAGCATCAGCGAACAAATCAGCTAAAGGGTCAGGTGTACTTGAACAACTTCTTGTTCAACTCCGTCGTGAGATTAGTCTTCAGATAACAGATGCTCAGCTGGCAACTGTTGCATCTTCTCAGGAATCCAGTCTTCAACAAGCTGAGGATGATGATGCAGCGTTCGATCTGGCTTGTGCGTTGGTTGATGAACTTGAATTAGGTTGGGACAGTGAATGGCAGCAGGCAGCGATTACAGATTGGGAAGCGTCTGGTTAGTGAGCTTCGATCCTTCCGTCGGAACTGAAATTCAGAAAACCCGTCCAGGGCTGGTAGTTTCTCGCAGTTCAACTAACGCCAAGCGTAGCAAAGTCACTGTTTTGCCCTTCACCTCAAAACGACCAGATGACCCTCGGATTTCGCCAGCCGTGTTAGTAGTGCCTGCATCAGCCCAGAATGGATTATCGGTGGATAGCCTGCTGGTGTGCATCGAACCCATGACTTTTGATAAAGTGCGCCTAGTTCGACATTTGGGTCAGCTAGAAGATGACCTATTAAAACAAGCACAGGGTATTCTTCGCCGATATCTCAGCTTAACGTGATAAGCCGTAATAATATTCAACTTGCCAGTAGCGAGGAGCGATCGCAACTACCCTTAAGCAAACCCTCTCCCTACTCTCCTGGTGTTGAAGGTTGATCTCCTGACTGCTTCAGCTTACGAGACTCCAACCACCCAGGAACAGTAAACCAAGCAACTACTAATATGAGAGCAACGATCGCAAATTTAGCGACCCAAGAAATGAGTTGTTCCAGTGGCACAAGGCGTCCGAGAAAGAACGATAAAGTCACCATCACTGATGCCCAAACTGTACCACCTGCTATGTTAAATACCATAAATTGCGGAAAGGGCATTTCGACAATTCCCGCCATCGGGCTGGCTAAAATCCGCAGGAATGCCACAAATCGCCCAAAAAATACAGCTCTGCCAGCATTTTCACTAAACTGCGTTTTTGCTTCCGTCAGTTGCTCCTCACTGACGCGAAACAAACGCCCTGCTCGTACTAACAACGCCCAGCCGCCTAGCCTACCAATCCAGTAGCCAATACTGCTACCCACTACGGCACCACCGCCTGCCGTTCCCAGCACCAGCCAATAATCTAGTTCGCCACTGCCTGCCAGAAAACCGCCCACTAGGGTAATCGTTTCCCCCGGTATGGGAATCCCCAAGCTTTCCAGGGCAATTCCGAAAAAAACAGCCAAGTATCCGTATTGCCTTGCAATGTCCTGGATTGTCTCCAGTGACAGAAACTCAAAAGACATCCAGCACAGCCTTTACAAAAATTTATCAACGCTTTCATCTTGCCGCGATCTAAGGAGTTGTGTCAACAAAATCCCCCTTAGCCGCTAGCTTGTCAGCTAACCCTTGAGTTGCCCTAGTTCAGAAACACTAAATGACAACTCCAGCTTAGCAGTTTAAAGACTGATCGCTGGTGTTCGATGTTCCTCGCTCAAATTTAGCGTGAGAAGCCGCACACCTTCCCTGAATTTAGCGACAGAAGTACGTTAGGTTGGTATCAGTTCGCCGGGGCGCAGCCTCGCCCACTTCCCAGTTTCTTGCTTAAAGCTCTGGCAACCCACAACATCCCATTCCATCTCCACATACTCTTGACGAGAGCGGATATTG
Source organism: Coleofasciculus sp. S288 (assembly GCA_020216575.1). Classification (GTDB taxonomy): domain Bacteria; phylum Cyanobacteriota; class Cyanobacteriia; order Cyanobacteriales; family Coleofasciculaceae; genus JAIUYC01. Next base: position 4,023 of record JAIUYC010000258.1, read on the forward strand.
ACATTGATGGTAGGTTCAACCGCCTCAAAATCCGGGGTTTCCGTAAGGTGAGGCACTTGATGCTGCGTTTCCACAGCATTATATGTGGTGCAGCGGTCTACGTAGTGACAGTTAACGCAAATACACATTGCACAAACTCCAAGTCCTTTCTGTCACTTTAACTCAGACCAGACCTTTGTTGACCAGCATTTGGGTTGATTTTTGTGTACTTGGCAGAGTTTAAAATAGCATCGCTCTGGAAGAGGGGCATTGCCCCTATAGTAATGAGTGCGGCAAAGCTTCAACCCCTGAGACTAACTTAAGTGATTGACCCTTGAGATGAACCGACAAAATGATGTCACTTCCTCTGCCCTTTCTCCCCAGAGTTGGCCGTTTAGCCTGGAATGGCTACCGCCCGAGGCTTGCATGGTGGGAGGTGCGGTGCGGGATGCTCTGTTGGGAAGGCGTGCGGAGTACCTGGACTTAGACTTCGTTTTACCCGTTGATGCCGTCCAGACAGGTCGATCGCTTGCTCATCACTACAAGGCGGGGTTCGTGGTGCTGGATGCCGATCGCCAGATTGCCAGAGTTGTTTTCCAGAATGCCACAGTTGACTTGGCTCAGCAAGAGGGTGACAGCCTGGAGACTGACTTGCGGCGGCGGGATTTTACGATAAATGCGATCGCCTACAATCCTCACACGGGTGAATTTATCGACCCACTTCAAGGTATCTTAGACTGCCGTGTAGGAATCATCCGCATGGTGTCACAATCCAATCTGGAAGACGATCCCTTACGGTTGTTACGAGCTTATCGCCAAGCTGCTCAGTTGGGTTTTACGATTGAACCAGCCACCCAGTCAACCCTTCGCCAACTCGCACCTTTACTAAGGCAAGTGGCAGCAGAACGGGTGCAGGTGGAGTTGAACTATCTGCTCAAATCACCTCAAGGTTCGGTTTGGCTACAAGCGGCTTGGGCGGATAGTGTACTGCAAGCCTGGTTTCCCGATGCAACAGAGCGAAGCTTAGCGCAAGTGGCAGCGATTGACGACTCGACTAGGGTGCTTGAAGAAACGTGGCATCCACTTGGAGTGGAATTGCGATCGCCAATTAGTGGCAAGTCACTATCATTACTGAGTCTGGCAAAGCTGGCCTGTTTGCTGCCATCAGTACCAGAAGCGGCTGAGGAGCAGATGATGCGCCTAAAGTACTCTCGCGCTGAAATTCGGGCAATAGTTACGCTTATCGAACACTTGCCCCAATTGCTATCTCATACAACGTCTCCGATGCCGTTACGGGAGCAGTATTTTTTCTTTCTGGATGTCGGGAGTGTCTTTCCAGCTTTGGTGGTTCTCGCAGTGGCAGGGGGAATGGCTGTGGATGAAGTTGCCCCCCTACTCGAACGCTATCTCAATCCTAACGATCAGATTGCCCATCCCACACCGCTCGTGACTGGCAATGATTTGATGAAGGCACTCAATCTGCGAGCTAGTCCCCAAATTGGAAGGCTGCTGACTGAGATTCAGATTGCAAGGATTGAAGGGAAAATTTCCAGTTGCGAAGATGCCTTAGAACTTGCATCGCAGCTCCTTAATTCTAATTAAGTTTCGATAGTTCCCCTCAATCTAAAGAGATTTACGGGAACCTATTGCATACATTTACTTCAATTAGGTTAGAGTTCCTTGCTCAATTCTCATAAAATTTTCATAAAGATTTTAACAGATATTCTCTCACTAGTATCACTTCACAACTTCTTCATACAGCTAATTTATCTAGGGAGCGATCAAAGTTTTAATGGATAAGTAATCTAGCTTATCACTTATCGCGCAACATCGCTTATTAATTCTAAATTTTCGGTAAAGATGATGCATATACCTGGACAACGATATGCAGTATGTTGCTTAATCTTTTTCAGTGAATCAACATTAGAAGGATTAAAATGGTCAGTTGTAAAAGATTGTAAATAATTAGGGTGGTTACCAAAAAAAAACGCCGCCAGAGCCTGATAGAGAAGCAGAGCACTGCCTCAGACTTTTAGATTTAGTCGCGTTGACTGTCTCTGCACGAACATAGCTCTTTTGGTTGGATCTGTAGCAATCTCAAGCTCTAAGTTGCGCCTATTAACAACAGGTAGATTCTCTTCGTAAAAGGAGGTGTTTTGATGTTTCGCAGTATTGCTCGGGAGCATCCCATTTTTGCAAATATATTTTTCTTTCTCAGTACTGTCCCCCTTGTCTTCCTTGTCTTCCTTGTCTTC
>JAIUYC010000259.1 GCA_020216575.1 Coleofasciculus sp. S288
CACTCAGATGAAGCTGTGCGAAACTCTCTGCTGGGGGGAGGGGTCAAACCCCTCGTTAATTGACCAACAGCTTCATGGAATTCGCGGCTATAAAAACTAAGTCCGCCTGCGCGGACTAACTAGAAATCAATATTTTGCTAACCTGCGGAGGCAGGTTTTGTTTGTGTAGCCGCGATTTCAATCGCCCAGCACCTAACGATATTTTCAATCAATGTCAATCGTAACTAACAACTTAATAGCTGATGAATTGCCACTGCTTGACCTGTTTACTCGACTGCGCGAAGCAGGTTTGCCTTTGGGTGTAGGAGAATATCAGCTACTGTTGCGTGCCTTGCAAGGTGGCTTTGGCGTGGCAGATGAAGCGGCTTTGAAGCGATTGTGCCAAGCCTTATGGGTGAAATCAACTGAAGATAATTACTTGTTCGAGTATCACTTTAAGCAAGTAATGGCTCAAGCCCCTATTAGTCAACCTGTTTCTACGTCTAATCAGTCTCAGCCTACTGATTTCTTGGAGGATTCTTCCGAAGAATCTGAGACAGAAGTAGATTTTGATTCATCTCTAACTGCAACCTCCTCACCTACGACTGTCTCTACTCCATCTCCAGAGTTTGTGATGGAAACCGATGATGAAGTCCAAGTGGCTCAAGCAGTAAAAGCAGAAGATATCGACAATGAAATTACTGACCGAAACTTTCTGCTGACTTCTGATTATTTTCCGGTGACTCGGCGGCAGATGAAACAAAGCTGGCGTTATTTGCGGCGTTCTGTTCGGGAAGGGTTACCAGTTGAGTTAGATGTGGAAGCGACTGTTAACCAGATTGGATGCCAGGGTGTTTTACTGGAGCCAGTGCTTGTGCCGCGTCGGGTGAATCGAGCTGAATTGATGCTATTGATTGACCAGGATGGCTCAATGGTACCGTTTCATGCGCTGTCGCGGCGGTTGGCAGAAACAGCTTTGCGAGGGGGACGGTTGGGGAAAGCTGGCATCTACTATTTTCACAATTGTCCTATTGATTATCTCTATCACGACCCCCATCACCAAGAGGCGGAGGCAATTAGCGATATTCTCACTCGCATTCCGGAACGAACAGCCGTGTTGATTTTTAGTGATGCGGGTGCGGCGCGGGGTGGATATAGTGAGGAACGCATTGAATGGACTGAGGCATTTTTCGAGCAACTCAAGGCAAAGGTGCGTTATATGGCTTGGCTTAATCCGATGCCACGCGATCGCTGGCATGGTACAACAGCAGGTGAAATTGCCCGTTTAGTTCCCATGTTTGAAGTGACGCGCCGAGGATTGCAGGATGCTATTAATGAATTGCGGGGAGGTTAGCTAGAGGCTACGCCGCAGCATAACTCTATCTGGGGAAGGCAATGGTAAAAAAACAGATCGATATTCCAGAAAGCCTGGATGAAGCGCTCAAGTCTCTGGCTCAGGCTCTTGGTGTGTCTGAGGAGGAACTTATCCTGCGGGCTTTGACTGAATTCCTACAAGCGCATCAGCTCAGACCTCAGTCCAGTCGTATTGCTGCACTTGAGCGTTTTCTTGCCCTTGCCAAGGAGACATCAAAAACATACCGCTTGCCAGAAGGCTATCGCTTTAACCGTGACGAACTCTATGGGGAATATAATGCACGTTTACCAGAGGAGTCGATGCTACAACCCCCCCCACACAATCCGACACAATCTTAAGGTGCAGTGCTGATGAACTCAGGTGCATCTGGCTATCGCTATCTACTGGACACAAACATCATTCTCTACCCAAATGACCCTACGGATGCGGCGCGACAAAGGCTGGCGAGTGAGTTACTGATTCGCTTGGTAGCTGAGTCGAGTGCAGCTCTGCCTGCTCAAGCGCTTGCCGAATTTGCTAATGTGGCGTTGCGTAAATTTAGACCGAGCATGGATTGGAGTAGCATCTACCGCAAAGTTGAGGAACTAAAGCAGGCTTTTCCAGTACTCCCGCTTACACCAGAAGTAGTATTGGAGGCGCTGCGAGGTGTGCGCGACCATCTATTTTCCTACTACGATGCTCAGATTTGGGCTGTTGCCAAAATCTACGAGATACCAGTCGTTTTGAGTGAAGATTTTAACAGTGGCTCGGTGATTGAAGGAATAATGTTCCTGAATCCCTTTGATGAGACATTTGATCTAACGACAATAGTATAGAAGCGGAAAACGCATAAAGTGCCAATCCAATGAATTTGAAGTATGAGTATTCGTGAGTTACTCAAAGAGAAGCGAGAGGAAATTCTGCGTCTTGCTGCCAAGCATGGGGCATCTAATGTGCGGATATTTGGCTCGGTGGCGCGGGGTGAGGCTAGACCGGATAGCGATGTCGATTTTTTGGTAGAACTGGAGTCTAGTCGGAGTTTGTTGGATCGGATAGCACTGATTCAAGATTTAGAAGACCTCTTGGGGAGAAAAGTTGATGTAGCAACGGTTAAGGGGTTACGAGATGTTTGGCGCGATCGCATTTTGAATGAGGCGATACCATTGTGAGCGATGATCGGGTGTACTTGGGAGACATTCTCGAACGTATCGAACGCATTGAGGCTTATACACAAGGGGGACGAGAAGAGTTTTCGCGATCGCTTTTGATTCAAGATGGAGTGATTCGTAGTTTTGAGGTGATAGGAGAAGCAGTTAAGCAGATTTCTCAAGAGTTGAGGCAGAGCCATCCTGAGATTCCCTGGCGGCAGATTGCTGGATTTCGGGATGTACTCATTCACAACTACATGGGTTTAGAGTTGAATGAAGTTTGGAATGTGGTTGAGCGGGATTTGCCAGACCTTAAGGGCAAGATTGTGGTAATTTTGCAGGAACTTGAGAATGAAACCTGAAGTTGCCCATCGTCGTATTGAGGCTTTTCGCAAACGCTTTGGAGAGGCGCATCTTTTTCTGGCATATCATGCTGCTTTTCCCTTGGCACTGACACCAGATTTGTTGTACCGTCTGTGGGCTAACTTCCAGCGTGATATTCACGGTGAAATTCTCAATATTCCTTGGATTGCGGTTGCAGATTTGCTCCTTTCCAGTCTCTGTGATGAGGTGGGACATGAACTCTACGAGATGGAAAAAGAGGTGCGAAATGCACTGCTGAGTGAGTTAAAAACTAGTCCTCGTTTTGGCACTGAGCGAATCAAAGATTTATCTGATTTTTTGCTTGCCTATATACAGCAGCAACTGGATAGCCCTGACCTCGATATTCGCGACTTTGCTCAAGCTCAGAGGTGGACAGCATTAGCCTATACCCGACCAAGTGAGGCAGCTAGTGAACTTGAATCAACTCTTAAAAAAGCGTATCACCAAGATAGGGTAGAGCTAGTTCGCATGGCGTCATTAGTGGAAACATTGGCAGAGCCTCTGTTGGAGGGGGGATTCGAGCCACTACTGGTTTACGCTCGTGCTTATCGGGAGGGTACAGAACCTCAATCGAGTCAATTGCTTGAAACGGAGCAGCAGGAAGAAGCTGCCGAAGCTAGTTTAGAGTATTCAGGAAAACTCAAACTACTGGTCGTTGATGATCAACCTGAGAACCTGGATTTGCTTTATAGAAACTTCCGGAAGGATTTTCGAGTTTTCAAGGCGGATGGAGCGTTCAGCGCTCTCAAAATACTGGAAACTGAGAGTGAGATGGCTGTAATTATTTCCGACCAGCAGATGCCGGAAATGAAGGGAACGGAGTTTTTGAGCAAAACGGTTACCAAGTTCCCAGATACGGTGAGGATTATTCTGACGGGTTTTACTGATGTTGAGGATTTGGTCGAGGCAATTAATTCAGGGCAAGTCTACAAGTACATTACAAAGCCGTGGGACCCCAACGAGCTGAAAGCCGTGGTGCAAAGAGCCGCTGATACCTACAGATTACTTAAGCGAAGAACCAACGAACTCCGCCGACAATTGCTGTTGAGTGAGCGTCAACTAGCATCAGTCCCTCGGTTCTTATCATTTGGTTTGAGTGTAGAACAGGTAGCAGAGGCATTAGGTTTAGATATAGAGCAAGTGAGGCAGGCAGCGAAGGGCAGCGGGTCAAGGTAGAAGTGATCTCTTTAGGAGAAGAGCAAAGAGCTGTTGAGCAAGTGAACAAAGGCAAACGAGATCGCATTATACAATCAGAGAACTCTGCCCAAAATTGAGAACTCTCAAGCTTCTTGAAAACCGACCACCATCTTCTATCGCCTCTTCCAATCCTTCTCCAGCATCTTCTTTGAACTCATGTCTTGATATTCATCCTCATGCACGAGTCTCAATATCTCATCAACAAGTCTTTTTGTCTCACGTCCGAGTTCATACAACCTCATCAACGAGTCCTTTTATCTCATTAACGAGTCATCGAAACCCAGCATCGAGTCTTTTTTCCTCATGCACGAGTCTCACTATCTCATCGTTGAGTCTTTTTGTCTCGCGTCCGAGTTCATACAACCTCATCAAGGAGTCTTTTTATCTCATTAACGAGTCATCGAAACTCAGCATCGAGTCTTTTTGTCTCATGCGCGAGTCTTTGCACCTCATTAACGAGTCTTTTTGTCTCATGTCCGAGTCTCAACACCTCATCAACGAGTCTTTTTGCCTTGTGAGCGAGTCATAGAACCTCAGCATCGAGTCTTTTTATCTCGTGCGTGAGTCTCAGAACCTCTTCAACGAGTCTTTGTAACTCGTGAGTTGAGGTGTGAGCTTGAGAAAAGCAAAAGCGATCGCACTCTCCAGAAAAATACCATCCTCTATAAGTGCCGAATTGCTATGCAACAACAGTCTTACCTCTGATGTCGTTTTTTTCTAAACAAATAGATCAGAAAAGCGATCACTAGAATTTTTAAGGCGACTAAACCCGTAGGTATCGTAAAAAACATATACCAACCCGCAACAAACATTGTGTAGAGAGTTTCTCCAGCAGGGCATTCCGGGGCAAAACCTTCATTCAGATTTTCACAACCCAAAATTGGGGCTAAAATCCCAGCTAGCAAAGATAGACTAAGCGGGGCAATCATATAAACAATCGTAAGAATGGCAAGCCTTAGAAACACTTTCATGGTTAGTTTTTGACCTAGTTCGAGGCAGAATGGTCGGTTACGCTTCCTTAACTACAGAGTTGATTATGATTACAAGCTTCCATACTTACCTATCTCTCAAATAATCACTAATTACGCAAGTTGAAATTGCCTAAGTTTCATACGTTGCCTCTTAGATACGAAATCCCCTAGCAGAAACGAGTGATTCTCCTACGCCCAATCCTATCGAAACGGGGAATGATATTGTTCTGAGCGATCGCACTCTTCCAGGCAATTGTCTCATAGAGGAAATGCGATCGCGTCTCTCTCAAAAAGGCGGAGATATTAAATAAGCTCTGAAGGCAATGAATAACTCAGCGGTAAGTTAACAATTTGATCTTGGTACTCGTTATTAAAAGACCCCTCAGCAATCAAAATTAATTCATCAATATTTTGACCAATACTCAACTTAGGATTGAGCAGAAAAATTCCTGGCACATGATGACCCGCTGTAATATGGTCAACCAAGTGTACGGGCATAGATGTGCGGTTGTTTGTTACCAGCACAAAGTCATACTCTTCACACCAAAGCAAAATTTCAGGGTCTAAAGTTCCCATAGAAGGAGTCGTCGGCTCACTTCCAACTGCCCATATTACTAAATCCCGTCGCTTCTGCCGGAGTTGAACCTTATAGACTGGATTAACATTTTCATCCAGCAGATACTTGAGACTCATTCGTTTTCTTCATTGCTTCTTGTTCCGCTCTCAGCTTCCGTAGTCGGACAATCCCCGGAGGTGGATTAAGTTCCTGAGCCTTACGTTGCTGATGCCCCCATTCCAGCCAGTCGGCAATATACTTGCTCACAGCTTCTTTGTTGTGCAAGTAGTAAAGAATGGTAGCGTAAACCTGCTCTAAGGTGATGGTGTAAAAACAATTAACGATTTCTTCGGGAGTACGGCTGCGATAGATGTACTCATAAAGAACGTTCTCAATACCTACTCGCGTCCCTTTGAGACGAATATCATCAGGACGTTGAAAGTCGAAGTAGTCTTCTAGTTGCATATGTTGCCTCTGGGATACGACATACCCTAGCAGAACACAGTGATTCTCCTACGTCCAATCCTATCGAAACGGGAATGGTATTGTTATGAGCGATCGCTGTTTCCACTGCGATCGCACTCTCCAGGAAAATTGTCTTATAGAGAAAGCGCGATCGCGTCTCTCTTTTTGATAGGAAGGCGACATATTTTCATCCAGCAGATAC